>CAISYI010000188.1 GCA_903889595.1 uncultured beta proteobacterium | reverse complement strand
CCGAATAGCGATTGAAACAAGTGAGATTTATGCGCCCATTGCGCATCGCTTAGGTCTCAACATGATTTACCGAGAACTCGAGGAGTTGAGTTTTCTGAATGCCTGGCCAATGCGCTCCGAGGTACTCAAAAAGGCTGTTAAAAAAGCACGAGGCAATCGCAAAGAAACCGTCAATAAAATTTTGGAAGATGTTCGTAAATGGTTTACTAAATCGGGTCTCGAAATTGATATTTAT
This sequence comes from uncultured beta proteobacterium, assembly GCA_903889595.1. GTDB lineage: Bacteria > Pseudomonadota > Gammaproteobacteria > Burkholderiales > Burkholderiaceae > Polynucleobacter. The sequence continues at coordinate 3,985 of CAISYI010000188.1, read as the reverse complement.
GGCCGTGAAAAAAGTCTTGCGAGTATTTATCACAAGATGAAATCAAAACATCTCAGTTTTCAAGATGTTTTAGATGTTTATGGATTTAGAGTTATTGTTGCGACTAACGACGAATGTTACCGTGCCCTAGGTATTTTGCACGCTATGTTTAAGCCGATGCCAGGTAAGTTTAAAGATTACATCGCCATTCCAAAACTCAACGGTTATCAGTCCCTACATTCGACGATGGTCGGACCGTTTGGGATGCCAATTGAATTTCAAATCCGTACAAAAATTATGAACCAGGTCGCCAATGCAGGTGTTGCAGCGCATTGGGTTTATAAAGACGGTAAAGAAGAAATGTCCGATGTGCAAAAGCGTGCACATCAATGGTTGCAATCTTTAATAGATTTAGAAGATGCAAGTAATGATTCTCAAGAGTTTTTAGAGCATGTCAAGATTGATCTCTTCCCAGATTCTGTTTATGTTTTTACACCCAAAGGGCATATTAGAGGTTTGCCAAGGGGTGCCACGGCTCTTGATTTTGCGTATTCGGTTCACAGTGATTTAGGCAATAATTGCGTAGCAGTCAAAGTGAATGGGAATCAATTGCCCCTTCGTACGGAAATCAAAAACGGTGACATTATTGAAGTGATTACCGCTCCTTATTCACACCCTAATCCAACTTGGTTAACTTTTGTAAGGACCGGACGTGCTCGTGCTGCGATTCGTCATGCTCTAAAAACCAAGAGCCTCGGAGAGTCAATTCAGTTGGGTGAAAGACTACTCTTACAAAGTTTGCGTCATCAGGAAGTAGACTTAGGTCTCATTTCTGCTTTGATTTGGGAAAAAATTCTCCACTGGACAGGTGCACGTAATCGTCACGAAATTTTGAGTGATATCGCTCTTGGTAGAAGATCTGCCCCAGTTTTAGCGAAGCGGATTGAGTTATTTGTTGAAGAGGATGCTGGTCATCACCAGCAATTACGATTAGACAAGCAAGACTGGGATGAAAAAGAGTTAAGTGCTAAGCCCAACCATCCTGTGCTAGTCGTGGACGGCTCAGAAGGTATGTCTGTGACATACTCTACTTGCTGTCATCCAATACCAGGAGATGCCATTATTGGTTATTTGGGTAAAGGAGAGGGCCTACACATTCATACGGATGATTGTAGTTATTTTAGAAAAGCACTTCGCAAAGACCCAGATAATTGGATTGAAATCAATTGGGCTCCTGAGGTCCATCGGGAGTTTGAAGTACTTCTCAAAGTCGATGTAACGAATCGAAAAGGCGTTTTAGCCAAAGTCGCCAACAGTATCACTGCTGCTGATGCAAATATTAATCACGTCAGCATGGATGATAGCTTTTCAGAGTCTTCAGCTACGATCAAATTTGGTGTACAAATCAAGGATCGGGTCCACTTAGCCCGAGTCATCCGTACCCTAAGGCATAACCTAGATGTGGTGCGAGTGGCCAGAACAAAAAGTCACTAGTAGATAATTTCTTCGTAAACCACATCTAGAATTTCTAAAGTCTGCTGACCATCGGGGGTTTCTAAATCGATTTCGTCACCAATACGTTTTTTTGTCATTGCCCGAGCGATCGGTGAAATCCAACTAATTAACCCTTTTTCGATATTGATTTCATCGACACCAACAATGCGAATGGTTTTTTCCTGGCCATCTTCAACATTGCAATAAGTAATCGTGGCTCCAAAAAAGATTTGATCGGTACTTTCCCTAGTAGCGGGATCAACAACTTCAGCAAATTCTAGCCGTTTATTTAAAAATCTAATTCTTTTGTCAATTTCTCTAAGACGTTTTTTCCCGTATTGATAATCCCCATTTTCAGAGCGATCCCCATTACTAGCAGCCCAATGAACAATTTTTACAATTTCAGGTCTTTCTATATTCAGTAAATGAAGTAATTCTTCACGAATTTTTTCGTATCCAAGCGGCGTAATGTAGTTTTTTGTTTCCATCTATGGCATAATAGCAGGCTACGCGGCTGTAGCTCAGCTGGATAGAGTACTTGGCTACGAACCAAGGGGTCGTGGGTTCGATTCCTGCCAGCCGCACCATCACCTTAAAGGGTCTTGCATTATTGCAAGACCCTTTATTTATATGGGCTTAGGGTATTTTTTTCAGCATTATATGCTGGTTATTTCGTAAAAAATAGTTTAAATATTGAACAATTAATTACTTTTAAAAAATCTAAGTACTTGAACTGGGCATAGTTAAATCACTGAGTTGGATCAAGGTTCGATAAAATTTAGGTGTGATTTCTAAGCAAACAACACGATTATCATCATGTCCATCAATGAACGTAATCCAACCTGATTTAAAAAGTTCCCGTAAATAAGTTCTTACGGTATTCTCTGCGTAGGGTACCGAATTGTAGATTTTTTTTAGTGTGATAACTTCATCTTTTGAGGTTAGTAAGATGATGTGCATTAATATTTCTATGCTTGAAACTGATGAACTTAGAGGAAAGGTCTGGTGAAAAATCCGGATAGATTCAATAAGAGTTTTAGTATGTAAATTTATATAGTATTGATTAGCCATAGGATATTAATGTTCTTTTATTCATCATATCTGCGAAATTAGAAAATAAATTAAATTTATATTCAATCTTTGAAGATATCTTTTCGGAGTTAGGGCTGTATTCAAATGTAAAAAATAATTTACGTCTAGAATTGTTTGTCTATGCTGACAAGTCCTTGATTATAAAACCTTGATTTAATTGATAAACCGTGTTTTTAAAGGGCTTTTTTGATTATCATATGGTGCTTTATCAATTGCCTGAATATTCTTGAATTATTCAGCAAATTTAATCTAAAAATAACTATTTATTTATTTAGAGTATTTAGCATTAGTATTTGAAGTTAATTTATCCTTACTTTTCTGAATAATTAATTATTAAAAAATGAATTGAATTACTTTTTTAAAGACTTTAATCCAAAGTCTTTAAATGCACAGACTCGAGTACGGTAGCATTAAGTCGTTCACATCCCAACAATTAGGTAGGCGTAATCCTACAAATAATCAGACTTCTGTAGGATGAATTTAAGGTAGATTAAAATTTTTGGAACGAAATGTTAAAAACTATGCCTACCCGAAGAACCACCGCCCAAATTAGTGCTCATATATTAGCTCGTTTAAAAGAAGTGGCAAAGGAAAGAAATCTTCCTTTATATGCCTTATTGGATGAAGTAGTGAATGATTATTTGAAGCATTATTCGAAAAATCAAAAAAGTAAGCAATCTCAAAAAAGCCCAGAAAGCCTTCCTTCATATCGTCACTTTTTAGAATTGAAACCTCTAACAGGTAAAAATAAATGGTTTACTACTGGAATTGGGGCAGTAGGCTTGGCTTTATATACCTTGCTAACTGATTAACCAGGGTTATGAGCTGAGATTGACAAGGAATTGGAGGTTATCCCCCCAATTCCTTTTGCTCACTAAAGTATTAGAATCACGATTCAGAAATCAAGCAAGTAAGTCAAAGTTAGTTGACTTACTTTCCTTAAAGTATCGAAGAATCTCTAAGAAAGATTTACACAACACCATGAGATTGTTCAATAGATTCTGTTATTTGAGGCGCATTAGAAATAGTTACTTGCTCCCCAAGTTGTAAATACAAGTTCAATATCTTCACTTGCTTGGTATATTGCAAAAATTGAGGAACTTGAGAAGCTTGTTCCGTATTTTCAATAGAGTCCAGTGCAGACGGATATAAATTAGCACATAACTCCAACCATAATGACCAAGCGGCTGAACCTATCTCTCGGTATGCCTCGAACTGTTTTGAGGTAAGAGGAATCTCTTGAATGAGTTGAGTGACAAAAGTTTACAACTCTTTCTCACCCTCGTCACTTCCACCCATCATTTTTTCAATATAGTCTGAGAATTCCAAGCGATCTAAATATTGATTCCTGAAGGTAGTGCTTAACTTGCTCTCAATAAAATAATATAACCATTGGACTGACTCATTAAACTCATCTAAT
>CAISYI010000187.1 GCA_903889595.1 uncultured beta proteobacterium | reverse complement strand
ATTGATTTTATTATTTATGCTGTTTGTTTGGCACATTGCTACAACTCCTAAAAAGGTGTCAGCTCCAACTGTTTCTAGTGCAACAAGTGAATATGATGCATTAATGGGCAAAAGTAGTGAGTCAAATAGTATGGATTCGGTTCCAAAATCAGGGTTTCCAACTCTGACACAAATGGGTCAAACCTTTACGAAGCAACTCTCTCACCCTTTTTACGATAACGGTCCCAACGATAAGGGTGTTGGTATTCAGTTAGCTTATTCTTTAGGGCGTGTTGGTTTAGGTTTTTTCCTTGCTGTATTAATTGCTCTCCCCTTTGGATTCGTTATTGGTATGTCACCGTTAATCTATCAAGCATTTAATCCGTTTATCCAAATCTTCAAACCTATTTCACCTCTCGCCTGGATGCCGATTGCTTTATACACGATTAAGGATTCTTCCATCTCAGGTATTTTTGTTATCTTTATTTGTTCGATTTGGCCAATGTTACTCAATACGGCATTTGGAGTAGCAAATGTCCGTAAGGAACTGATTAATGTAACCAAGACTTTGGAAGTATCACCACTTCGTAAAGCCTTTTTAGTAATACTGCCAGCTGCAGCCCCAACTATCTTGACGGGTATGCGTATTTCGATGGGGATTGCGTGGCTCGTTATTGTTGCTGCAGAAATGCTAGTAGGCGGAACGGGTATTGGTTATTTTTTGTGGAATGAATGGAATAACCTGGCTCTTTCAAGTGTTATTTTTGCGATTCTCATGATTGGATTCGTAGGAATGATTCTTGATATCATCTTTGCGGAATTACAAAAGGCGGTGTCTTATGCAGACTGAAAAATCATTTTTAACAGTTGAGAATCTCAGTAAGTCTTATAAATTAGAAGGGCCGCCAGTTTTTGACGGAATTAATTTTGAGATTGAACGTGGTGAGTTTGTTTGTATTATTGGCCATTCTGGCTGTGGCAAAACAACGATTTTGAATGTGCTTGCTGGCTTAGAGGATGCCACCAGTGGTTACTCTTATATGCTTGGTCGTGAAATCAAAGGCCCAAGTCTAGAACGTGGTGTTGTGTTCCAAGGACATGCCTTAATGCCGTGGATGACCGTGTTACAAAATGTTTGTTTTGCAGTGAAATCCAAATACCCGGATTGGAATAAAGAGAAGATTGCTAACCATTCAAAAAAATACTTAGATATGGTTGGATTGGTAAACGCTGAAAATAAAAAACCGTCTGAATTATCTGGTGGTATGAAACAGAGAGTCGGTATTGCACGTGCCTTTGCCATTGAGCCGAAAATGTTGTTATTGGATGAGCCTTTTGGTGCTTTGGATGCTTTAACGCGTGGAGTGATTCAAGATGAATTGCTCAAAATTTGTAGTGAGACAGCTCAAACTGTTTTTATGATTACTCATGACGTAGATGAAGCAATTTTGTTATCAGACAAAATTATGTTGATGAGTAATGGCCCCAATGCACGCATTGCTGAAATTGTGATTAATACGCTCCCTAAAGATCGTAAAAGAGCGAATTTACATCACGACCCAATGTATTACCCAATGCGTAATCATTTAGTTGATTTTTTAATAAATCGATCTAAAGATTTACAGGCTAAAGGAGCAACTGGAGAGTTAGATGGATATCAACCAGTCTTGGTTCGTCCAGGTGTTGATACCGAAACAGTATAGAAATTTTATTTTTTAAGGAGAAAAACATGGACCGCGCAGTCGTTACACAAAAAATTATTGAAGCTAAAGTTCGTAAGGGTATGAAGTGGAGTGAAATCGCTACTTCAATTGGTGAATCAAAAGAGTGGGTAACAGCCGCTTGCCTAGGTCAAATGACTTTTACAAAGACGCAAGCTGAGGTAGCTGGAAAGTTATTTGAACTAACTGATGAAGAGATGGCTTGGTTGCAAATTGTTCCATATAAGGGCTCTTTACCTACAGCAGTTCCTACTGATCCACTAATTTATCGCTGGTACGAGATTGTGAGTGTTTACGGCACAACCATTAAAGAACTCATCCACGAAGAGTTTGGTGACGGAATTATGAGTGCAATTGATTTTTCAATGGATATTCAGCGTGAACCAGATCCAAAAGGTGACCGTGTACAAGTTGTGCT
>CAISYI010000186.1 GCA_903889595.1 uncultured beta proteobacterium | reverse complement strand
TTTAGATGCAAACATTAATATTGCAAACACGCTTCAAGCTCAAAACCGCCTTAAAGAATCTATCCCCTACATTGAGAGGGCTTTAGAAATTGACCAGAGTTCAAGTTTTGCTTATAAATTAAGAGCTCAATCAATTGAAGGCGATGGTTTTGAACAAGAATTTTTAGATTATTTATTACTAGCTGAGAAGTTCGATCCTTTATTGGAGTCACTACAAGGACATTTACTGTATGCTAAGTTAAATATCTGTGATTGGTCTGACTTTAAGTCACGTGCTGAACAGCTGCAATTTGCTATAAAAAACTCTCAAGCCAATGTTCTTCCATTTCAAGCCTCTCTCTTTTTTGATAATCCAGAGTTAAATCAATTAAGCGCCCAACATTTTGTTAATAATTACTATCCTTTAAATCGTCATATCCCACCGATTTTTAATAAAGTTCAAAAAAATAAGTTAAGAATTGCCTATATCTCTGCAGATTTTGGTCGTCATCCTGTATCTTATTTAACCGCAGAACTTTTTGAATTACACGATCGGAATCAATTTGAGGTATTTGGAGTTTCTTTAACTCAACGTACTGATGATTCATATCGTTTAAGAATTAAAAATTCAGTAGATACTTGGCTTGACCTAAGTCCTTTAAGTGATTTGCAAGCGATTGATTTATTACGCACCCACCAGATTGATATTGCCATTGATTTATGCGGGCATACTGGTGATAACCGCTTTAGTATATGGGCCAATCGAATTGCACCAATTCAAGTTAGTTACTTAGGCTATTTAGGAACGATGGGATGTCCGCAATACATTGATTATTTGATTGCGGATCAGACCATCATTCCAAATGATTTTCGGCAATTTTATGATGAAAAAATAATTTATTTACCTAGTTATCAAATTAATGATCGGAAAAAACCCCGAACTAAAAATTGTGTTTCAAAGGAATCTCTAGGAATCCCTGAAAGTCACTTTGTTTTTGCTTGTTTAAATAATGCCTTTAAATACCAACCCGAGATTTTTGAGGCTTGGATGAAAATCCTCTTAGCAACTCCCAATAGTTCTTTATTACTATTTGGTAAAAGCCCAACGGTTATTAGCAATTTAAAAATAGCAGCAAAAAATTTACTTGTTGATCCTAGTCGATTAATCTTTTTACAAAGTGTGGATTACGAAAAGTATTTAGAACGCCTTACTTGTATAGATCTTTTCTTAGATACGACTATTTATAATGCAGGTACTACTGCTTCAGATGCCCTATGGATGGGTGTTCCTGTCATTACCTGCATTGGTAAGTCATTTAGTGCGAGGATAGCTGCGAGCGTTCTAGTATCTGTAGGTATGGAGGAATTAATTACTCAGTCTTTAGATGAGTATGTTTTACTTGGCATTGAATTGGCTAACAATAAAGTTAAATTACTCGATTTAAAAAAACAATTAGATTCAAAGATTTTAAGTACGAAGCTGTTTGATAGTCTTAGCTCAACCCTATCTTTGGAGAAGGCTTATCTTCAAATTTGGGATCACTTTTTGGGTGGTTTCCCACCTAAAGATTTTGTCATTTAGTATTTTTATTGTTGGCTTCGTGAGTGCTTGTTTTAGAATCTGAATTTGTTGTTTACTTCTTAGAAGCACAACTCTAAAGCACTTAAGCAAAAAGGATTGAAGTCGAAAGACTGCAATCCTTTTATATCTTTGGTGCCCCATGTCCGACTCGAACAGACCACCTACTGATTACAAATCAGTTGCTCTACCAGATGAGCTAATGGGGCATTAATTAAGAACTAGTATTTTATACTACTTTACTAACTTTAGATGAGATTTCGATTTGTTTGTTGTATCTTGGTTTTCTTTTTCAGCTTTAGGTTTTGACTCGGGCTTAGTTTCCGGAATACTGACCGGAAAACTCATCCCTTGACTGTTCTCTTTTGAGTAGATTGCCATCACATGGGTGATTGGCACTAAAAGCTCTTTGGAGATGCCATTAAATCTTGCTTTAAAACTAATCCATTCGTTATCAATTAAAAGTTCCTGACAAGCCGTCGGACCAATATTAAGAACAATCTCATCTTTTCTTACATACTCAATCGGTACTTGAACGGTTTCATCTACAAATACTGACAAATAAGGAGTAAAGCCAAAGTCGATACACCATTCGTGCAAAGCCCTAATTAAATAAGGCTTTGTACTCGGTATCGATGCTCTTTGAGACTCGTCTCCAATTTGCATATTAACGACGCATTACTTTTTCAGAAGGAGTTAATGCCTCGATATATGCCGGACGACTAAAGATTCTTTCAGCATACTTAAGTAGAGGTGCAGCATTACGAGATAAATCGATACCGTAGTGCTCTAGTCTCCACAGTAATGGTGCAATAGCTACGTCTAACATTGAAAACTCTTCACCAAGCATATACTTGTTTTTAACAAAAATTGGTGCAAGCATTGTTAAGCGATCACGAATTGCAAGTCTAGATTTATCAAGAACAGCCTGGGCTGATTTGCCCTTTTCGTTTTCTAAGACTGAAACATGAACAAAGAGTTCTTTTTCAAAGTTAAATAAGAAAAGTCTTGCGCGTGCTCTAGCTACCGGATCAGGTGGCATCAGTTGTGGATGTGGGAAACGTTCATCAATATATTCATTGATGATGTTTGATTCATACAAAATTAGATCTCTCTCAACCAAGATTGGAACTTGGCCGTAAGGATTCATCACCGAAATATCTTCTTGTTTATTGAATAAATCGACGTCACGGATTTCGAAATCCATACCTTTTTCAAACAAAACTAAGCGGCAACGTTGTGAAAATGGGCACGTAGTACCCGAATAAAGAACCATCATAGGAGCATTTCCTTATAAAGCATCAATAGAAAAAGCAGATAACCTCAGTCATCTGCCTTGGCTCACATCAAAGAGTATTAATGAATACTCTTCCAATAAGCTGCATTCAATCTCCAAGCGAAAACTGTGAATACGGCTAAGAATAGTAACACAATTACACCAATGCGCTTACGTTGTAATTGACCAGGCTCACTCATCCAAGTCAAGAATGCGGTAAGGTCACCCATATTATTATCAAATTCTTGTTGATTCATTTTGCCAGGAGTTAGCTGTTCAAAGCCTACAAAATGCTGCTCAGAACCACCACCATGTCCACCGGCTTCTTCAAATTTAGCTGTGCGTTCACCTTGTAATTCCCAAAGAATATGTGGCATACCAACGTTTTTGTAGACCAGATTATTCCAGCCAGTAGGTCTTGAATCATCACGGTAAAAAGTACGTAAATACGTGTAAATCCAGTCAGATCCTCTAGATCTAGCTTCAACAGATAAATCAGGTGGTGCTTTACCAAACCACTCTTTGGATTCTTTTTCGATCATGGAGATTTTCATCAAATCACCCACTTTTTCGCCAGTAAACAAAAGATTCTGCTTGATTTGCTCATCAGTAAGACCAATGTCACGCAAACGGTTGTAACGCATACTCACCGCACTATGGCAATTAAGGCAGTAATTAACGAAAATCTTTGCACCATTTTGTAATGCACTCATATCATTTAAACGATCTGGCGCTTTATCCAAAGGATGACCCGCTTCATTAGCAAAGCCTGTACTTGCAATTGAAATGCTCAAGGCTAACAATCCAGCTTTACATAAATTTAAAATTGTATTCATTTTATTATTCATTATTTTCAACCTTAGTGCGCAGCAAAAGTAACACGGTTAGGAACTTGTTTAAACGTGCCAACCTTACTCCAATAAGGCATCGCCAAGAAGAACCCAAAGTAGAAAATAGTACAAATTTGTGCAACTTTCTCTGCAATTGGTGACGGCGGCATAATACCTAGATAGCCCAAAACCACAAAGCAGACTACGAAAACAGCGTAAAGATATTTGTGAAAAGCTGGACGATAGCGAATTGATTTTACTGGTGAGTTGTCTAACCAAGGTAGGAAGAAGAAGATGATGACAGAGCCACCCATTACCAACACACCCCAGAATTTTGCATCTAAGAAATGAAAACCCAAACCAAGAATAACCAAGATTGCAGCTAAGATTACTTTAGTTTTCATCGCCGCTCCTCTTGAAGCCATCCACAACATCACTGCTGCGAAAATCCACATAGGGAGTAAAAACTCAGAAGTCGTTGCACGGAGCATAGAGTAAAACGGTGTGAAATACCATACTGGTGCAATGTGCGGTGGAGTCTGAAGTGGATTTGCTGGAACGAAATTATTTGCTTCTAAGAAATATCCGCTCATTTCTGGGGCGAAAAACACTACGAAAGCAAAAATCATTGCAAATATACCAAAACCCATAACATCATGGACTGTATAGAAAGGGTGGAACGGAATACCGTCCAAAGGAATGCCTTTGGAGTCCACTGTTTCCTTAATTTCTACGCCGTCAGGATTATTAGAGCCGACTTCATGTAAAGCAACGATGTGGGCAGCAACTAGACCAACTAGAACTAATGGAATAGCAATCACGTGGAATGAGAAGAAACGGTTTAAGGTTGCATCACCAACTACATAATCACCACGAATCCAAAGGGATAAGTCAGGGCCTATCAATGGAATTGCTGAGAATAAGTTAACGATTACTTGAGCGCCCCAATAAGACATCTGGCCCCACGGTAGTAAATAACCAAAGAACGCTTCAGCCATTAAGCACAAGAAAATAGCGCAACCAAAGATCCATACTAATTCACGAGGCTTACGATATGAACCGTAAATCATACCGCGGAACATATGCATGTAAACCACTATGAAAAACATCGATGCGCCAGTTGAATGCATATAACGCACAAACCAGCCCCATGGAACTTCACGCATGATGTATTCAACAGATTGGAAAGCTTTCTCTGCGTCTGGTTTGTAGTGCATCACAAGGAAAATACCAGTGATGATTTGCAAGGCTAATACGATAATTGCAAATGCGCCGAAGTAATACCAAAAATTTAGATTCTTCGGTGCATAATATTCAGTTAAATGGGCTTTGATGGTTGATGATAAAGGGAACCGGGAATCAACCCATGCCAATAACTTTTCGCCACTGCCTGCATTCGCTGGGACTTCTTTTTCATGAAATGCCATTATTGATCTCCTTAAGCTTTCTTATCTTCACCAATCAAAATCTTGGTGTCGGTTAAATACATATGTGGTGGCACTTCTAAATTATCTGGTGCTGGCTTGTTTTTAAATACACGACCAGCCATGTCGAAAGTAGAACCGTGGCATGGGCACAAGAATCCGCCTAACCAATCACCTGGAAGGGAAGGTTGTGCACCCTTCTCAAATTTCGCGTTCGGTGAGCAACCTAAGTGGGAGCAGATACCAACTCCAATAAAATACTCAGGCTTAATTGAACGACCCTCATTGCGCGCGTAAACAGGCGTCAATGCATCAGGAGTTCTTTCAGATTTAGGATCTGCTAAATTTGCATCATTTTTAGTAAGATCAGATACTTGTTCTGGGGTTCTACGAATCACCCAAACCGGCTTACCACGCCACTCAATCGTTCTTAGTTCGCCTGGTTGCATACCAGTGATGTCCATTTCAACAGGAGCACCAGCAGCTTTAGCTTTTTCAGAAGGAGCAAAGGTGTTTACTAAGGGTAACACCACACCAGCTCCACCAATACCACCCATAACAGAAGTAGCAATTAACCAGTTACGACGATCTTTGTTTAACTCAGCAGAGGTCTCTGGCTGTACATTTGTATTTTCTTCAGCGCTCATCACAATCTCAATAAATTATTTATAAGAGTATTCCCTAGTCAGCATTATAAACAACCTTTATAAAAATAATCTTGCAACCATCTAATTTTCTTTTTAAGTAGTTAATTTTCTTATGTTATTCTTTTGAAAATAGTATTTTTAATTTTTATTTTGGAGAAAAAATGTCAATAATTAGTGAATTTAAAGAATTTGCAATGAAGGGTAACGTGATGGATCTAGCCGTTGGTGTCATCATTGGTGGCGCTTTCGGTAAGATTGTGGACTCGATGGTCGGTGACATTATTATGCCGGTCATTGCCTTTATTACAGGCGGTGGCATTGATTTTAGTAATTTATTTATAGTTTTAGGTCATGTTCCAGAAGGCGTTAATAGAACTTATGACGCACTCAAAAAAGCTGGTATTCCGATGTTTGCATATGGTAACTTTTTTACCATCTTGCTCAACTTCATTATCCTTGCATTCGTTATTTTTCAACTCGTTAAAATAATGAACAAAATTCGTCTTTCAGCTGAAACCGAAGCTGCTGCAGCTCCAGAACCAGCTCCAGCGCCTGCCTCAGAAGAAGTCTTGTTGCTCCGCGAGATTCGCGACAACTTAAAAAAGTAACTCAAGCTTATTTTTTATACTGGGTTTGGAATATCAATAAACTGACATTCCAAACCCAATTTCGTTTGTAAATGCTCGCCGAGAGCAATAACACCACCTCTTTCAGTGGCGTGATGACCCGCTGAGATATAAGCTACATTAAATTCTTTGGCTAGGTGAAAAGTGGGTTCTGAAATTTCACCACTTATATATGCGTCAACCTTCAAATCAATGGCATCTTTAAAGTAGTGTTGGGCACCACCGGTGCACCAGGCAACTTTTTTAATCTTTTTTGTTAAATCTCCAATAATCAACGGTTCGCGTTTTAACGCTTCGGCGACCTGCTGACCAAACTCTTCCAAAGTATTTCTTTTTTGTTCAAACTCCCCCAACCAAACCATTGGATTTTGTGGATGTTG
>CAISYI010000185.1 GCA_903889595.1 uncultured beta proteobacterium | reverse complement strand
GGGTTTATCGGGAATTCGGAAGAGTTAGCTCGTACTGCCATGATTGCAGCAACTGGTCTATTTTTGCCTGGTGACCACGATAAAATCAACGAAAGACTAGTAAGGTACTACGTAACTGAGGGATTAGTGACACGTCCGACAAGGATTGGTCGGGACGCTGAGTATGGCTATCTTCAACTTTTACAGTTTTTAGGTAGTCGATTTTTGGTTGAGCAGGGTTACCCCCTCGCAAAAGTAGCACCTTATATTCAAGCTTTGAGTAACGATCAAATAGAGGATATGCTAATGAATAAGCATAAACCGAGTCTAGCTGAATTGTTGGTGGCTGGATATAAAAACCCCTCATTAAAATCTCGGTCTGCTGTGCATTCTATTGAAAAAAGTGTCATTCGTCCTAAGCCTTCTTTGAAGGATTTTTTAGATGATGAGAGTGAGGATTCATTATTTCTACAAAAAAAGCAGCCACCTATTTCGAAAATGGAAAGTCAAGGGCACCAAGCTAAAGACGACTTTAGTTCTGTTCAATTAACTTCAATTGAGAGTTCCATACAAGAAATCAACCATAAGTTGATGCAAATCAAAGATCAAATGAAGCATCAACAGATGGATGTTCAGTTTGCAATTAGGCAATTACAGACTGCGATTGAGCAATTTTCGAACTTTATTAATAAAAGCTTAGAGGTTTCACAAGAAGGCTCAATCAAGTTATTAAATGAGTTGGCAAAAAAGGAAAGGCGGCAGGCTCAAGAATTAAGCCTGCTAGATGAGAGAATTAAATTAATAGAACAAGATTCTTTGCAAAAGAATACTCAACGCAGTGCTGGAGATAAAAAATGACATATCACAGATGAAGAACACTCGCGAAAATGAGCTGTAGGTAAAGGTGTTATCCCCATAACCCTTGTGTAACTTGAAGTAAATGAAAGTTTTACAGATTAACAAGTACCAGTAATACAAATAATTGTGAAATAAAAAAATTGACTAGAAATGGTCAAGAGGGATTGTTTTACCTAAAAAAAGTAATTGATATTTCATTTCATTCATAAAGCTGTTTAAAACTCAGTAAGGAATTTAAAAAAATGGCAAACCAAAATATTCTTGACGTTATCGTCAATACTCGTAAAGATGTAATTACCAATTCACGTGATCCGCTAAATATATTACTGCGGATCCGTGCAAATGAAACTGGGCAAGAAAAAAGAACTCCATTAGCCATCTCTTTAGTTATCGATCGCTCTGGATCAATGTCTGGTCCACGATTAGAAGAGGCAAAAAAATGTGCTCTTGACTTACTTAATCGATTGCAAGATACCGATAAGATTTCCGTAGTCATTTACGATGATCATGTTACGACTTTAATGGAGTTAATGAATGTCGGCATTGCAAAGTCATTATTGCCAATGAGGCTCAATAGTGTAACTGCGAACGGTTGTACCAATTTGCATGGAGGATGGTTAAAGGGAGCGGAGACATTAGCTCCTTTGGCAGGTAACGAATATGTATGTAGGGTTATATTATTATCTGACGGCCAGGCAAATGTAGGTTTGACAAATGTGGATCAAATTGCTTCTCAAGTAAAGGATTTAGCAATAGCTGGTGTGACCACCACAACAGTTGGTATTGGCGAAGGCTTTAATGAAACCCTGATGACTGCGATGGCCAATGCTGGACAAGGAAATGCTTGGTATGGGCAGCGTGTGGAAGACTTGCAAGAGTCTTTTGATGCTGAGCTTTCTTATTTGAGTCATATCATTTGGAAAAACATTAGGGTTGGTATTTCTAGCCAACTTACGCGAGTCAAAGTACACAACGATTATGTCAAAAATGAACAAAATCAGTACTGTTTACCATCGATTGCTATCGGAACCGAGGTTTGGTTAGCTGTCTCGGTACCAATGCGTGAAATCGTTATGATGCAAAATGAAGAACAGCAAATCGTATTCAATATTAAAGCGATGGATGAAAATGATATTGAACACTCATTCATGGTGCAATTACCAAAATTAGAAGTGGTCGGTCCATCCGAATATCAACAAGCTGAAGTAAATATGATGGTTGTCCAACGTTTTCAGGAAATTGAAATCGCTGATATTCAAAAAGAAATTAATCGATTCGTTGAACGCAGAGACTGGATACGCGTTGAAGAGATGATCATTGATTTAAAAGTGCGTGCGAAAGATAATCCCTGGTTAGAAAAGTCAATTAGTTACATTGAAAAATTAGTGAAGCAACGTAATTACGAAGCTACCAGTAAAGAGCTTTCTTATTCTTCCAGGTCGATGAAGATGCGGACGACTGAACGCGATGAAATGATTTTTCAAAACAGGTTGTTTGAGAATGACAAACAAGCTTATTTAAGAAGGAAATCATCCCAAGGAAGGAACAGTGAATCACAAGAGGAGTAAATTGGGACTTTCCTTAAATGATGATTCATTGAAATAAAGAGGGGGGTCTCTTAAATATTAAAAAAGAGATTCTCCTTCGAAAACTTACCTAAAATCTTCATACTAATTTTTAGTTGCTTACTAGCTCATTATTTGATATCGGTAGATCTTAAAATTTCTTATGGCATTTAATCAAGATAGTTATCGTATCGAAACAAGCTTATAAAAAATAATGGTAGATCAAACTAATGATTGCTTTTCATCAACCATAGAAAAGTGTATCAAAAGATGAACCTAATTTAAAACATAGGGTTATGTTTTTATCTGATAATTACAAACTTTGTAAATGTTTAAAGATTAGATTCTTAAAAGTTGCCCAAACATAGAAATTCAATCCATCCATTAATACCAAATAATAGTAATAACTTGGAGTGTCAATGAGTCAACAAATGCAAGTAGCGATGGGTGCAATTAAAGGCGCCTTAATTGGTGATGCAGCAGGTTCTGTCATGGAGTTTAAGTTTTTAAGCACTCTGCCGACTGAAGCTGACGTAATCAGTGCGCTAGCATTAAACGGTGGTGGCGTATTTAGGCTTGCGGCTGGTCAGATAACCGATGATGGTGAATTAACCCTCAGTCTTTTAAGAGCTTTAGGTCAACATCATGGAATTTACATTGCAGATGTGGTTGCAAATCACTACTTATCATGGATTGACTCAAAACCGTTTGATATCGGCAGTGCAACCAGCTCTGCTCTTTACGTCCATAAAGAGCAACGCGTCATTGAAGGCTTAGCAAATGCTTTTCAAAAAAGGGCACTTCAGTTTAATATGGATTCAAAGGCCAATGGCTGTCTTATGCGCGCAACACCTTTAGGTGTGGCGGCATTTCATATGACCCCTGAAAATACTATCAAAATGGTAAAGACGGACGTTCGTATGACTCATCCTAATGCAGATTGTCAGGATTCAACCGTAGCTTATGTTTTAGCAATTCGCCATCTAATGCTTCATCCACAAGACTATCTTGGCGCGGTAAAAATTGCGCGAGAATATTTAGTGAATACCAATCAGGAAGTGAATGGATGGTTAGAGTCTGCAATAGATGGAGTTCTACCAAAAGGCTTTCCACAGGAAGGCTATATTAAAATTGCATTTTCTTATGCGTTTTATCATCTAGCCCAAAATTCATCTTTCGAAAATGCTTTGAAAAATACACTCATGAAGGGTGGGGATACAGATACGAACGCTTGTATAGTCGGCGGCCTAATCGGAGCATTATGTGGCGTAGATCAAATCCCAACGGCACAGTTACAAAAAATAATGTTATGTGACACAAAGTTAGGTGCCAAGCCAAGAAGTGAAAACTTCCATCCAAAGCAAGTGGACGCTTGTTTACATTTCATACCGCTAAAAGATTAATTTCCTATTTCCGAAGGAACTCCTAGGCTCTGAAACTGAACCCAGGATTTTTTTGTTTTTTGTATCAATAACTGCCAGGGATAATTCCTGGCGGTAAGCTATAACAATAGTCTGAAATATCACATGGTTTAGTCACCCAAACGCGGTCAATATTGGGATGGTCTAAACAATGTTTTAGGGCCAGACGAAGATTACGCAGTCTAAACGGTTGACCAAAAACATAGGGATGAATAGAGATATTCATCACGAGTGGATGAGCAATACACTGCTCAATCATTTCATCAAACTGGTCGACAATCATGTCGCAAAAATCAGAGGTATCTTGCTTACGGTGAATAATGACTTGTGAATCATTCAGTTCAATCGGGTAAGGGATCGATAAAATTGGACCACTACGCGTATTGATCCAAATGGGTTGATCGTCCATGGGCCAGTCCATTAAGTACTGAAAGCCAGCTTCTTTGAGTAAGTCCGGTGTAAAGGAGGTTTCATAAGCACCCGCACCCATCCAACCCTTAGGTGCAACGCCCTCATGCTTGATGAAGGTATCGACCACTTCTTGGATAATACGTTGCTCATCTGCCTGCCACATCCCGCGTAAGTTCTCTGCATTGGTGCGACCATGTGCTACAAATTCATCACCGCGGGCACGAATAGCACTCATAATTTGAGGCGCATATTCATACAACAAACTATTGACGTTATGACCAACTGGGATACCTAGTTCCTCAAACAGTTCAAAGAAACGCCAAATACCAATACGATTACCGTAGTCACGCCATGAATAGTTTCGATGTGTTTGCGGCTCTCCGGTTTTAGCTGGGTCATGACCCAGCCCTGCGCCAAAGGCGAAGCACTCTACGTTAGTAGTAATGGTAAAAGCTAAACGCTTACCACCCGGCCAACTGTAATCTTTTCTCTCCGTAAGTGGACTGTAGTCGTATCGAGTGTGTTTTGGTAATAACGGTAATGAGGTCATGACATCCTTTTAATCAATTTGTGCACCAGAAATTTTTACAGCCTTTGCCATTTTAAGGCTTTCTTCACTCATTTGATGAGTAAACTCGGCAGGACTATTGGTAATGACGTCTGCACCAAGATTTGAAAAGATTTGTTTCATATCTGGGGTATTTACGGCATTAACAAACATTTGACTGATTTTCTTAACTAATTCAGGCGGCATACCTTTAGGTCCAAGGATCCCGTTATATAAAACAAAATCATAACCAGGTAGGCCTGCCTCTGCCATAGTAGGAACATCTGGGTTAGAACTAATTCTCTTGGGTGTTGTGACGCCTAATCCGATCAATTTTTTGCTTTGAACCAAAGTAATTGCTGGCGGCATACTGGAGAAGGAAAAAGCAACATCACCAGCAAGTACTGCCTGAGTAGAAGGAGAACTACCTTTGAAGGGAACGTGGACGGGGTTTATACCGACCAACCGATTAAAGGTTTCAGCTGCTAAATGAGTAACTGCACCGTTACCTGAGGATGAATAAGATAAAGTGTCAGATTGTTTTTTTGCTAAAGCAATAAATTCCTTTAAATTATTCACCTTTAAACTCGGATTGATGACGAGCATCAATGGGGTAGAAGCTACGAGTGTAATCGGTGAAAAATCTTTTTGCGTATCGTAGGATAGCTTTTTATATAAGCTAGCATTGATGGCATGGGTCGTCATATCTTGTAGAAAAATTGTGTAGCCGTCAGGAGTAGATTTAGCAACATAGTCTGCTGCAATCGTGGTGCCAGCACCCGGTTTGTTTTCAACAATAATTGCTTGCCCAGTCTGTTCAGTAATTTTGGCAGATAAGGCTCTTGCAATTACATCAGAAATTCCACCCGTTGCAAAACCAACAATTAGCCGAATAGGTTTGGATGGATACGCAGAAATGTCTTCAGCAAAGCTTGAATTAATTCCTACCAAACTAATTGCTGTCAGAAGAAGGGTTGGAATTTTACGAAAATACGTTGACATGTTCTTCCTTAAATAAAGTTTAAAAGTTTGAGCTAAAGCAATTGTTAGATTTTTAATTTACTGTATCTAAAGGAAACGCAAAGAAGTTTCTAGGGTAAACCATAATATTTAGGTGCATTTCTTTTTTAAAGAGGGAATAGTTCTTGATCTATGCACCGTGATTGTGAAACCTACTTAATCCTTGAGTACTTCAACACAAAAAATTCTCATTGTCATGACGCTCAGTATTATTACTAATAGCCCAATCAGACTAGAAAGCGTAAATTCAAAAAGATAATAAGGAGACAAATATGACCCGTTTAAATGTGAATGGTCGCGTAGTTGAAGTGAATACCGAACCAGATACCCCGCTTCTTTGGATCCTGCGTGAACAAATTGGCTTAACCGGAACTAAATTTGGTTGTGGGATTGCACAGTGCGGTGCCTGCTCCGTTCATATTAATGGGCAGTTGATGCGTTCATGTATCTACAAATTGTCAATGCTCAAAGATGGTGATCAAATTACAACCATCGAAGGCTTATCTGAAAACGCCACTCACCCTGTGCAAAAAGCATGGGCGGAAGTTGATGTTCCACAATGTGGTTATTGTCAGTCTGGTCAGATTATGGCAGCAGCGGCATTACTTAAAAATAAGCCTAATCCTACAGATCAAGATATTGATAATCAAATGACTAATATCTGTCGTTGTGGCACTTATCAACGAATTCGGCAAGCAATTCATACAGCGGTCGGAATTGCAAAAAAAGACAAACAAGCCTAGGAGATTTTTATGACTTCATCACATGATTTAAAGCCTCAAGTAAAAAATCTCCCACGCAGAAAATTTATTAAAAATTCAACCATCCTTACTACAGGATTTGCCCTAGGATTTCAGATACCATTTACCTCTTCAGCAAAGGATTTACAAACGCTTGAGGTTAATGCCTGGGTAGTTGTTGAGCCAGATGATAGCTGCATTATTCGTATTGCTCGTGTCGAAATGGGACAAGGTACACTAACAGGTCTTGCTCAACTCGTAGCAGAAGAATTAGATTGTGATTGGAAAAAAGTCAAAACAGAGAGAATTTCTTCAAACGAAAACTTAAGCAGGAAAAATATCTGGGGTGATATGTTGACCGTAGGTAGTTTTGGACTCAGGTTCTCACAGGATTACGTGCGACGTGGTGGTGCAACCGCTAGAGCTGTCCTCTTGCAAGCAGCGGCCAATGAATGGCAGGTACCTGTTTCTGAACTTACCGTAAGTGAAGGTATTATTCGTCATCCCTTCTCTGGTAAGACTACAAGTTATGGCAAAGTTGCACAAGCAGCATCAAAATTAACCCCACCTGATCCGAAAACGATTCAACTTAAAAATCCAAACGATTGGAAAATTGTAGGTAAGCCTGTAAAGCGCTTAGACACAAAAGATAAATTAGACGGAAGCAAAATTTATGCTGTCGATGTGCAGTTGCCAGGTATGTTAAATGCGATTTACATTTCTGCGCCAGTTTTTGGAACCAAGATTAATTCCTTTGATTCAACTGATGCATTCAAAATGTCAGGCGTTAAAAAAATTATCCAAATTAATAATGAAGCTTTTGCAGTCATCGCAGATACTTGGTGGCACGCTAAAGTTGCTAGTGAAAAAGTAAAAGTGACATGGGATGAATCGAATTTAGGATTAAAAAGTGATTCAATGATTCATGCCTACTTAGAGCATGGACTTAGCTCAAACGAGGGTGTTTACGTTTTTCGCAATGAAGGAAATGTAGAGAATGATTTATCCAAAGCAGTTAAAAAAGTTGAAGCAACTTACTCGGCTCCTTTTTTAGCCCACGCTACGATGGAGCCGATGAACTGCGTTGCTAAAGTGAGTAGTGACATGGCAGAAATTTGGGTACCAACCCAAGATCCGCAAGGTGCACAGTTGGCCATGTCTAAAACTTTAGGACTACCCTTGGAGCAGTGTAAGGTCAATCGTTATGATCCAGGAGGTGGCTTTGGTAGACGCGGTAGAGTATCTGATTATGTGATTAGTGCTGTCGAAATCGCTAAACAAATGCCAGGTGTACCTATCAAAATGATTTGGACCCGTGAAGAAGATATGACACACGGTCAATATCGACCAATCACTCAAGCGAAGCTTTCAGCAGGTTTAGATGATAAAAACCAACTCACCAGTTTAAAAATTCGAATTTCTGGACAATCTATCTATGCTTGGCGTAATCCAAGTGCAAACATGACAGGCTATAAAGATGACTTTCAGTTGCAAGGATTATTTGGTGATCCAAAGAGTGATCAACAGCTTTGTTACAAAGCTCCAAATGTAAAAGTGGAATGGGCCATGAGAAATACCCATGTACCCGTTGGCACCTGGCGTGGTGTAAATGTTCCACAAAACTCTTTTTATGTAGAAGCCTTTATTGAAGAGATTGCAAAAGCAGCAAAGGCGGATTCTTACGAATTTAGAAAATCCTTAACGCATCATCCTAAGCAATTAGCTACTTTGAACTTGGCTGCTGAAAAAGCAGGTTGGGGAACGAAGTTGCCAAAAGGTGTTTTTAGAGGTATCAGTCAATTCATGAGCTATGGCACGCATTCAGCTGCAGTTGTTGAATTATCAGTCGACAAGCAAGGTCAAGTGAAAGTCCATCGTGTTGTCTTAGTAGTGGATTGCGGATACGCAGTCAATCCTGGGCAAATTGAGGCGCAAGTTGAGGGTTCAGTAGTTTATGGTTTAAGTGCTGCGATGTGGGGAGAATGTACTATTGAGCGTGGACGTGTTAAACAAAAGAATTTTGATACCTATCGAGTCTTAAGACTTGCTGAGATGCCAAAAGTTGAAACACATATTCACTCAACTGGCGATAAAATTTGGGGGGGTATTGGCGAGCCAACGATTGCAGTGGTTGCACCAGCAGTCGTTAACGCTATTTACGCCGCAACGGGTAAGCCAATTCGTGATTTACCGATTAAAAATAATCGCTTAATCTAGAGAAAGCAAAGTGCCGTATAACTTTTTATGAACTTACAGCAATTACGGTATCTTTGTGCAGTTGTTGAAACGAAATTTAACGTATCAAAAGCAGCAGAAAGACTTTTTACATCCCAACCCGGGATCAGTAAGCAAATTCAACTTTTAGAAGGTGAGCTTGGAGTTTTATTGTTAGTGCGAAAAGGTAATCGAATCCTCGGTTTGACTCCACCAGGTGAAGAAGTTTATGCAGTTGCGCAAAGAATGTTGAGTGATGCCCTCAACTTAAAAAAAATAGGAGAAGAATTTTCGGCTAAAAATGAAGGATCATTAGTCGTTGCTACGACACACCTCCATGCAGGTCATGTTCTACCGATAATCATTAAAAAATTTAGTGAGTTATATCCTCACGTTACAGTTAGCCTTAGACAATCTGATCCTTATCAAGTAGCAACTTGGATTTGTTCTGGTGAGGCAGATATCGGGATTAGTGCTACTTTTGATGAGAGTCCAGAAGAACTTATTTTATTTCCTTACTCGACTATTGATCGCTCTATCCTTGTTCCAGAGGATCATCCATTAGTAAAGTTGAAAAAATTAACGCTTGAGAAAATTGCACAATATTCCATTATTTCTCTAGATGCGAATCTTGCGGGTGGCTCAGGAATCAAACAAGTTTTTGAGAGTAGTAATTTAAAGCCTAATTTTGTATTAAGTGCTACAGATACGGATGTGATTAAAACCTATGTGAAAATTGGTCATGGTATCGCGATTATTCCCACCATTGCATACGATAAAACTCGAGATAAAGGCTTAATGATTTTGGATGCGAGTGGACTATTCCCATCTATTCCAATTTTTATCCAATTTAGAAGAGGGAAATACTTACGTCATTACATGGAAGATTTTATTACGATGGTATGCCCTAATTGGAATGGCGAACATCTTAATGGCGCACTATATAACAAGAAGTAATGTATCAGAATGAAATGTTCTTTTTACTTAGTTAGATAAAAAGATATGATTTGTTAAGAATATCAAGGAGACTTCATGGCAGAGAAATTAAATCAAATTCATTTCCTCACTAAAAAGGCTATTTTACTTTTATGTCTCATTTCTAGTGTGACTTTAGCGCAAAATTTCCCCGATAAACCGCTTCGTGTCATCGTAGGTCCTGGCCCTGATAGTCTTGCGCGCATAACTGGCGAGAAAATTACAGAAGATTGGGGACAAGCTGTAGTGGTAGATGCTCGACCTGCAGCAGGAGGTATCATCGCAGGAGATACTGTTGCGAAGTCTACACCAGATGGCTATACCTTACTTCTGAGTACGGGCTCATTTACTATCAATAGCGTTTTGCAACCCAAAATGCCCTACGATTTTCAAAATGATTTAGCCCCAGTCAGCTTATTAGCGACTTTACCTTTTATCTTAGTGGTGAATGCATCTTCGCCAATTAAATCGCTCAAAGACTTTGTGACTGCATCTAAAACCCAGCCTGGAAAATTTAATTACGCATCCTCTGGTAACGGCACACCTGCGCATTTGGCTGGAGAAATGTTAAAGCAAATGGCAAGCATTGATATTTTGCATATTCCTTATAAAAGTGCGGCAGCGGGTGTAACCGATTTATTAGGGGGACAAGTTAATTGCATGTTTGTTCCCGCTCCTTCTGCACTTCCATTTATCAGGTCAAATCAATTACGGGCTATCGCTGTAAGTAGTCCTAAACGTTATTCGGTATTGCCAGAAATACCAACCGTCGCTGAAGAAGGGTATCCTAATTTTGCGATTGTTGGTTGGAATGGAATTCATGTGCCAGCTAAAACCCCAAAAAGCGTTATAGAAAAACTCAATAAAGAGTTTGTCAAAGTAATGCATCAAAAGGAAGTGCAAGCTAAAGCGGTTGCCGCAGGGTTTGAGCCCTTAGGTAGTTCAATCGAGGAGTTCGCTCAATTTGTTAAAAGTGATATTAGTCGTTCCAGTGAAGTAATTAAAACTGGAAATATTCAACCTTATTAAGTAAAAATTTTGTTATGACATTAAAAATGCGTCCGATTCGGCGAATAGTAACAGGGAATGATGAGGAAGGCTTATCGGGTGTTATCTATGACAGTTATGCCCCCAACGTCAATATTGGTACCATTGCTGCAAGTGCTGGGATGACAGATATATGGGTATATGAAAAGTTGCCCGCAATCGTTGATGGATCACGAGATGATGGTGACTTACCCTTTTCATTTGATCCACCTCCTAGCGGCGGACATTTACGTATCGTGCAATCTGCAAGTAAGCCTCTGAATTATGATCCAGCTTTAGATACGACTGCAGTACCTTTACACGCACCCACATTAAGAAAAAATGGCCATACTTGGGATCGGGGTGGACAAAATGCGTATAGTTCTCCGGTTCATCAATCAGCAACGATTGATTACGGAGTCATGTTAAGTGGTAAGAGAACGCTTATTCTTGATGACGGTCATCGGGAACTATTACCTGGTGATGTAGTGGTTCAACTCGCTAACTGGCACGGTTGGACAAATCCAAATGACACCAGTTTGATGGCTTTCATTATGATGGGTGGGGTTGCAAAGCACAAGATGGAGGATTTATAAATGGTACGTAGAATTGTAACCATTGATAACGATCAAGATCAATCTTTTGCTTTGTCGGATGAGCATTTGCAAAATCATTTATTAGATCCTGCCAGGCCTGGCTTTTATCGGCAGAAAATCTGGTTAACTAACTCAAGTCCGGCAATTATTCATGATCTTAGTTGGGTTGATGATGCTCCTGAGATACTAGAACCCTTAGAGGGTGGTTCCATTTTTCATATTTATCAATTTCCCCCTGATAGCATTTGGCGAGACAATATTGATTCTAGGAAAATCGCTAATTATTACAAATCGGTTAGGGCAGAACATGCGATGCAAGTAGATCAAAACTTACATCCATACCTACAAAAGACTCAGACTTTAGATTTATGCGTCGTTCTAAAAGGTGAAATTACCCTTATATTAGATAAAGATAAAGTCGTAATTCAGGAGGGCGATACAGTGGTGCAAAGATCAACGCGACACGCGTGGAGCAATCATAGCTCTCAAGCTTGTACGATTGCTATTTCTTCACACTGTGCTCGGTAGAATTATAGAGTTACTCTTTAAATCGTTACTTTATAAATACAACGATCGCTACTAGTCACATAAAGTACCTTTAGATTGTCATTGCTAAAGGTCGCTCGCAGTGGAGTTCCATGAGGAAAAGGAATCCCTTCCATCAAGTTGCCTTCTTTTGAAAATATATAAATGGCCGGTTGCATACTCGAAACGGAATCACCTGCACAAGCATAAACATTTCCTGAAGTATCTTTGCATAAACCATGGATACCACCATGAATCCCTTTTTCATCATGACCAAAACTATGTAAGACACGATACTTACCTAATTCACCATTGGATAAGATAGGATAAGCCCTTAACTCTCTATTAGTTGCAACTGAAGTTGGATTCTCGGCAACATAAAGAGTTTTCTCATCATTTGATAAGGTAATTGCTTTCGGACTTTCAGTATCGAAACTCATTCTTCGAATCGTCCAATGTCCAATTTGGTCTTTTTCAAGACGCATAATCGATGCGTGCGATAACGGCGGGAAAATTTGTGGACCAAATGCTTGCGTGCCACTATGGGGATCAGAAAACCAAACACGATTTTTGGAATCAATGGATAAATCATAAGGGTGGTTATGTATTAATCCTTCAAAACGTGTTGCAGTGACATTTGCGCTCCCATTGGGTTGTAATTGAATGATTCTTCGACCACCTTCTTGACAGACGAAAATACTGCCATCCTTCGCTAGTGCCATCCCATTCATACGTCCTGTGTAGGCTCTGAAAGTATTAATAGAATTAGTTGTTGGTTGCCACTGCTGGAGTAGTAGTTCATCCATCAAGCTAAATAACAGGGTATTTTCATACCAAAGAATGCCACCGAGATTACTATTAAAAGGACCTGCTACTTTTTCAAAAGAACGATTCATGACTTATCCCTACCAAGTTTCAATACCAGCAACCTTCAAACGTGTGCGGTAAACATTGTTAAAAGTTGTAACGTATAAAGACTGCCAATCGCTGTCTCCCCAAGCCATGTTTGTGCAGTGACCATGAATCTTTAATTTGCCAAGTAACTGACCTGCTGGACTAATTACATGAATGCCACCAGGACCAGTACAGTAAACATTTCCTTTACTATCCACTTTCATCCCATCCGCAACACCATCCTCATCACCAGACAGTTGATAAAAAACTTTACCTGGCCCCATAGTGCCATCAGCTCTGGCTTCAAAGGATCTAATCTGGGCAAGTTTTGTGTCATTGACATAAAGCAACTTCTCATCAGGAGAAAATGCCAACCCATTCGGGTAAGTACAATCTTCAATCGCAAGACTTACAATTTGGCCATCAGGAGAGAGTCTAAAAACACCTTGAAAATCGAGGTAACGTTGCACGTCTTGGGCAACCATGCCCGGTATTACAAGGCCACCAGCTGAGTCAGTCCAGTAAATAGAACCATCGGATTTAACAACAATATCATTGGGGCTATTAAATTTCTTGCCATCGTAATGAGAGGCGACAGTGGAAAGACTACCATCTACTTCAAAGCGAAGGATTTGACGATTACACCACCCAGCAACTAACAAGCGACCCTGCAAATCAAAGGTCATGCCGTTCATATGCCCCGAAGGGTTCAGAATCATTTCTTTGCCAACACCCGGTTTCCATTTCCAAACTTTACTACCGATGATGTCTACGAAAAAGAGTTGTTGATTTCTTTTGTCCCAAACTGGCCCCTCTGCAAAGGTAAATCCCTGTGCAATATTATCTAGAGTTGGGTGGGAATCAATAATATCTAAAAATTCAGGGGAGAAAATTTCAATATCCATAGGTATCCTTTGGCGTCCATGCTTTCTTGGCAAAAGCGTTCACATCACTAACCACATCAATCACAACTGGTTTATTTAAAGTAAAGGCATGTTGTAATGTTTCTTCTAACTTATTGGGGTCTGTAATTCGAATCCCAACACAACCCAAAGATTGTGCTAAATCGGCAAAATTAATTGTCTCAAACTGCCATAACGCTTTCAATTCGGCATTACTTGCAGCTTCTTTACTACCGTAAGCGCTATCCCATAATGGAATTTCTTGGTTGAGGGCGCCATTATTATTCACTACTACAATCAGGTTGATATTGAAACGCGCTGCCGTTTCGAGTTCTGCGATATGGTAGTAAAAAGCCCCATCGCCTGTGAAGCAAACTACTGCTTGATCAGGTAAGGCACACTTCACTCCCATTGCACCTGGGAAGCCCCAGCCCATGGATCCTGCACAACGAATATAAGATTGAGTATTGTGTTGCAGTTGCACCATTGCCCCTGTCCACATCCCAGAATGTCCTGTATCCGATACAACAACACCATCTTTGGGTAGAGTATTTGAAATAGCCTGACAAATGCGCTCTGGACGAATGGGAGTCTGATTAGAATTTAATAATTCAAAAAAATCAGCTCGCCATTTTTCTACTAAAGTTTGTGTGTGCTCAACCCATGGGGTATAGTTCGCAAAATTAGAGCTTGTATATTCTTTGCTTACACAAAGGTCTAATAATTGTTGTAAAACAACTTTAGCATCACCGTTAAGCGATACTGAATTGGGGTAGTTTCGACCTAGTTCACCGCCTTCAATATCGAGTTGAATCACAGTTGTTCCAGTTGGAGGTACTGCCCAATCAACCGTCGTTTGGCCACCAGTTTTACTACCTATGAAAAAAACTAAATCAGCTTCACACACAGCCTTGTTAGCACATTCCCTTGAATAGGAACCAACGACACCCACTGCTAAAGGATGACTATCGGGCATGACAGATTTACCATTTAAAGAACAGGCTACAGGGATGCCAAGATGTTGGGCAAAAGCAATTAATTCTTGTTGTGCCCCAGAGGAAATCACACCGCCCCCAGCAACAATAATGGGTCTTGAAACGCTCTTAAGAAGCGTTATAGTTTCTAGAATATCTTCATCTGAAGCTTTTGGACGAAAAGCTGGAGTTTTAGAAAATCGTTTTTCTGTAAGTGAATTGAATTCGCTTGTGCCATTTGCAATCTGTCCATGTGGCCCTTTAATTTGTAAATGGACAGGCCCTGGGGTTCCAGCAGTGGCACTTCTAAAGGCTTGCCGAATTAAATCAGGCATTCTAGAAATGTCGTCGATGCGTGCATTAAATTTGGTCACACTATCAAATTGACTAAAGTCTTCAACTTCTTGATAGCCATTTTTGTAATGGGCGTTAGTCGGCGGCCCACCAGTGATGGCAATGAGTGGCGCTGATGCCATATAAGCGTCTCTTAAACCAGCTGCAAGGTTAGAGCCACCAATTTGTTGTGACATGCAAATACCTGGTTTACCACTTGCTCTAGCATAACCATCAGCCATATATGCAGCTGATTTTTCGCCATGAGTCATAATACGTTTGATACCCATGTTTTCCATTTCAGCGAGACCGCCTAGCATAATCGCTGGTATATAAAAAACATGGCTTACATCGTAATCTCTCAGCATCTCTGCAAATAAGCGTGAGCCAGTCATTTGCGTCATATTGACTCCTAAAAATTGTTATTTTTTCATCATACTAAAATTCAATTTTTAGGCATAGGAATAATTGGTTATAGAACTATATTTGAAGAGAATGGTTGGTTTAAATAAATTTATTTAATTGGAGAAAATTCGGTTGGTTCCATAAAGACGGATTGTAATTTTACGACAATTGGACCATTTGTCATTGAAGCTTCTCTAGCGGCTATCCATTCTGGATCTTTTTGAAATGCTTCCCAATTCTTTTTGGCTTGTTCACGACTTGGATGCGCAACAATATAAACAAGCGTATTAGGTTGGTCTGTTGGAATCCAATAACCAATATT
>CAISYI010000184.1 GCA_903889595.1 uncultured beta proteobacterium | reverse complement strand
GCTTGAAGTCGTTGCATACTGTAATTATATACAGCATTTATTATTTTAACAAGATAGAAATGTCAAGGACAGACAGGCTGTCCGTGCTATTCATCCTCGCCCTGAACGGCGAGGTTTTCCGCACGATTGGATAAATTTCTGTCGTGATTTGCATAGACGAGTTGCCCACTCGAGAGCAGCGAACACAAATATCTAACTCGTCATCAAATTTTGCTGACTGGTGATATTCTAAATGCGCTTTTTTAACAAAAAACTCGCATCCTGAACCACTCATTTGAACAAAACTCGGCAAGGGCGACTTTCTCCAGTATTCTGTGAAACCAATATCGCAGTAAGTTAGGTAATGGCTATTAAAAACAATGGCTTGTTGGTCAATTTCAGACCAACGAACACGTAGTGGGTGGGTGAAAGAAAAATCAGATTTAGCCATTTTGAGATTGAATAGTTGAAAAAAGGAGACCAAAGTCTCCTTTTTGACGAAAAATGAATCAGTTAGTTTGAATTCACTTAGTAAGTGATTAATGAACCATTGCCACAGGAGTAGCCCAGTTACCAAATCCCATTACTTTTAGGGATAGCTCAGCAAACTCCTCTAGTGATACAGGCATTAAACCTCTGGAAGTTCTTTTACGATTAAACTGTTCTAATTCGAGGCTAACATTAGCACCGTTGAATCCATTTAGTGTAGAACTTGGTAAATCATTGGTTTTCATATATTTTCTCCGTCTTTAATCAGGTGGTTAACCAAGTCTAAGAAACTACAAATTGCTTAACCTGAGTATTAAACGCTTGGATTTAGTTAAAGTTGACAAAAATATTGAGAAAAAATTAATTTTTATTAAAACTTATAAGCAATTGTTTTTAATATGTAAAATTAAACTTTATGAAATTAGTAAAGTCATTTGTGAAACATTTTAAGATAATATTTAGTAGTATCGCCATCTTTTTTACGCTTGCAGGCTGCGGACTTTTTTATGCCTATACTCAATTACCATCTTGGCTTCATGATAAAGCCCAAGAAATTGGCAATAAAACGGGCTATATAATTGATTTTAAAGATTTTAAGTTTTCGATAATAGATCCTAAAATTAGTTTTTCGGACTTTAAAATTATCCAAAAATCGAATCAAGAGCGATTAATATCGATGGGCCAATTTGAGGTCAGTTATAAAATTTGGCCACTTTTAAAGCAAAAAATTGAAATTAATACAATCAGTACCAGTCAACTGGTACTTAATTTCCATAAAAACCCTCAACTCAACTTTTTAAAATTTATTGAGGCAATTGAAAAAATTTATCCATCTGATCCCAAAAAAGTCGATCAACCTAGCACTTGGACTTACAACATTAACCATTTTCATTTGGAAGAGGGAACTATTCAAGTTCAGGACGATTCGAAACATTACAAGAATGATTTGGTAATTAAAGAACTTGATTTGAATAGTGCAACTAATTATGATGAACAAACTAAAGTAGTTAATTTGTTGCAATCTAAGTATCAAATTGATTTAAGTAACTTAAAACTGCAGTTACAAAAACCATCCAGAACCCTCGAAACCGGTCCAATTTCCTTGGGTGGTGATTTTTGGCTAGATCAAAAGAATGATTTAAAAATTAATTTAGAAGTTCTTCTAGGCAGCGGGAAAGCGACCACTAAGATTAATATAGCTAATCAAGCAAACACGATTGAAATAGATTCGAATTTCGAACGATTTTCTTTGGTGCCACTCTTACAGATGGAGGCCCCCAAATCATTAAGAGCGTCCAAATCAGGAATTGCTAGCGGCCAATTGCAATACCTGTCTGATAATAAAGGGGATCGTTTACAGGGCGAGTTGTCATTTAGTGAAGTGAGTTTACCGCCTTTATTAGAGTTGCTTCCTGCCAATATTAAATTAATCGGCAAGTCAGGGATAGCAGACGGTCGTGTGAAAATAAACGATAGCAAAAATAAATTACAAGTGAGTGGTGAAGTCAATATTAATGATTTAGCTATTTTTGAATCAGATAAAACTAACGAACTTTTGGCCTGGAAAACTGGAAGAGTAAAACAATTTGATTACACCGAGGTAGGAAAAGAGAGTCGATTACGGATGGATGAAGTCTTGTTGGATGGGCTCAAAGCACGGGTCACTATTTATGCAGATAAGAGTAATAATTTTGTTAGGATGTTCCCACCATCGGCAAAAGAGGCGATGAAAATTGATTTAACAAGACAGATTGCTACATTACAAGAGGCTGAGGACACTACTGATCAAAGTGAGAAAATCAACCAATTAAAAACTACCAAAGATAAGGTAAATAAGGGGTTAATTGAAGTTCAAAATGATAGTCAATTTAATGCCAACATTAAATCGATTGCTATAAAAAATGGCAATGTCAACTTTACAGATTTTTCTGTACTTCCTATTTTTAAAACAGAAATTAATAGTTTGCGAGGGACTGTAGTAGGCATTAGCACAAGACCAAATCGCTATGCAACCGCGGCTTTGGATGGTTTAGTTGGCCCACAGGGAGATGTGAAGATTCGCGCACAAATTGCCTTTGAGGACCCGCGACGAAACAATGACGTACAACTTTCATTTAGACGCATCCCACTAGCAACCATTAATCCTTATTATTCGAGTGTGGCTGGGTATGATGTGATTGACGGCATCCTTTCTTACGACTCGTCCTATCAAACGAAAGATGGGAAATTGGTTGGTGATAACCGTTTCGTGATCAACCAAATCAAAATGGGCGATCGAAATCCCAACCACAAGGGGATGTTTATTCCGATGAAACTAATTACTTATTTACTAGAAGATAAAGATGGTGTGATTGATCTGAATTTAAAGGTAAAGGGTAATGTCGATAGTCCTGAGTTTCAAATTAGAACATTATTGTGGGATGCGTTTTTTACGATTGTCGAGAACGTAGTCAAATCTCCTTTTATCGGCATTGGTCGACTACTGGGTATTGAGTCCTTAAATGGTATTTACTTTAGCCCAGGCTCTGACCAACTGCGACCCTCTGAGACTTTAAAGTTAGAAAAGATTGCAAAGGGTTTAGAAAAAAAACCGAAAATGCTACTTCAAATCAATGGCGCTTATGATGCTTCTGTGGATGCCTTGGAACTTGCAACAACTTCAGTTAACCGACAAATCTTCAAAAGAGGTGGATTTAGTGTATTACCAAATGAGCCACTGCCTAAAATACCGTTATCGGATGACCGTATTCAAAAAGCAATCAAGCGTCTTTTTGAAGAACAGGGAATTCCCTTGCCAAGTAGTGCCGGCATAGCAGCGGGGACTGCCACTGAAAAGTATTTTAATGAGTTACATCAAATATTGATTAAACGCGTCAAAATAACAGAGGAAGATCTACAAAACTTAGCCAGTCAAAGAGCGACAGTTGTTCAACAAGATATGGCAAAGAATCATCCGCAATTAGTAGATCGAGTCAAAGTTGATGCAATTAAGGCTTTAAAAGCAGAGGCAGACGGCATTCCTATGGGTTTGGCATTCGCTAACTAAATTAAAATGGCAGACCCACATAGTTTTCGGCAAGGGCTTTTTGAGCATTTTCAGAACTTGCCAAAAACTCAAACTCTGCAATTTGCATCTTCTTTTCAAACGCGCTCATTTCAGGAAATTGATGCATGAGATTAGTGAGTGACCAAGAAAATCTCTCTGCCTTCCAAATTCTGGCAAGCGCTCTTTGAGAGTAATGTTCAATCCCAGCGTCATTTTTTTCTTGATAAAACTCCATTAAAGCCCAAGATAAATAACGCACATCCGAAACTGCCAAGTTAAGTCCTTTGGCACCAGTTGGTGGCACAATATGACCTGCGTCACCGGCTAAAAAGAGCCGACCAAATCGTAAGGGCTCAGCTACAAAACTGCGCAACGGCGCAATACTCTTTTCGATTGAAGGGCCAGTTTCTAGTGCTTCTTGTAAGCGGGTAGGCAATCGAGCGTGGAGTGTTTGCCAAAACCGCTCATCACTCCAATTATTAACATGATCATCCAGAGTGCACTGTAAATAATAACGACTACGGGTTGGTGAGCGCATACTACACAAGTAAAACCCATCAGGGTGATTACCATAGATGAGTTCCTCTTGGACTGGTTTGGTATCAGAAAGAATACCTAACCAACCAAAGGGATATACCCGTTCATATTCAGAGATGGCATTTTGCGGGATACTTGCTCGACAAACGCCATGATACCCATCACAACCAGCAATAAAATCACAATCAATCGCATAATTGACGCCGTCAAGTTGGTATTCGACTTTAGGGTGATTAGTGTCAAATCCAGAAACAACAACATTTTCAGCACCGTAAACTGTAATGAGGCCAGCCTCTAATCTTGCATTAGTTAGGTCTTTGGTAACCTCGGTTTGACCATAGACGGTTACACTTCTCCCGATTAAGCCCTGTAAATCAATATTGAGAATTTGCCCACCAAAAGCTAAATCAAAGCCATGATGTGGCAATCCTTCTTTTTCAAGTCGTGTACTTACTCCCACTTCATGAAGTAAGCTGACGGTTCCTTGTTCAAGAACCCCGGCACGAATTCTCGCTAGTACGTAATCTTTGGATTGCCGTTCGATAATAATGGTATCAATCCCAGCTTTGTAAAGTAATTGACCTAATAGTAATCCAGCTGGTCCTGCACCAATGATGGCAACTTGAGTTTTCATAAATATGCTAAATACAGTTGTAAGATGGTGTTACTTTACAACAAAAAGGGAGCTTCTCGCTCCCTTTGATCTAAATTAAGAAAAAACGATTACTTTTCGTATTTCTTAAGTAAAGCACGAGCCTCTTCTAATAGCTTGGCGCCATCAGCGCCTTTACCGTTGGCTTCTTTGACCCAGTCATCATCAACGTTGTCACTGGCTTTTTTCCAACGCTCTAATTCTGCCGGTGCTAAAGTCGCAACGGTATTGCCACGATCTTTTGCCATTTTGCTGAAGGGTTCAACAATGGCATCAAAACCAGTTGCGCCAGCCCAGGCAGAAGTAGCAAGTCCACTATTGTTATCGATTACTTTTTTCAAGGCAGGCGTCAAACTGTCATACTTTGCTTGATTCATACCGAACATGAAAATAGAGTTAGAGAAGCGTGGACCACCAGCCGGAGCGTCTAAATGGTACTTCACAATTTCATGAATCTTCGTAGCAGGTACACCTTCCCATGGCACCATCGCAGCATCAATCACACCTTTAGAGATAGAGTCTGATACATTTGGCAGTGGCATTTGAACAGGTGTCGCGCCTAGAGATGCAATTAACTTTGCATTAATCCGGGTCGCACTACGAATCTTCAGGCCTTTTAAGTCTTCTAAAGTCTTAACTGGTTTGGTTGAGTGAAGCACATAGCCTTCAGTTGTGTGCATAAATAAAAGCTTAATTCCTTTGTACTCATCCATGGCATTTTTTTGGACATAATCCCAAAGGGCTTGTGATCCTTGTTTTGCGCTAGAAGTTAAGAATGGTAATTCAAACACTTCTGATTTTGTAAAACGACCAGCCGCATAAGTTGGGATAACCCAAACGACATCAACAACGCCATCTTTTACTTGATCAACCAGTTGAGGAGGGGTACCACCTAATTGCATTGACGGATAAATTTGACAGACCATTTCGCCGTTGGATTCTTTAGCGATTTTTTCACACCATGGTTGAATCACGCGGACATTGAAACTCGATGCAGCAGGTAAGAAATGGTGCACTTTTAAAGTAACAACTGCATTAGCCGTTGAGATACTTAAACCGGCTAAAAGTGTTGCAAGAACAATACTAAGTTTTTTCATTCAATACTCCTAAAGAAATCAATTAAGTTAATCGGTGAACCAACCACAGGGTAATACCAGGAAAAGCTATTAACAACACCATCCGTATAGCATCTGAGATTAAAAAGGGAATTACTCCCTTATAAGTTTCAGACATAGGCACATCTTTTGCTAAACCATTCATGATGTAGACATTTAATCCGACTGGTGGGAATATCATACCAATTTCACAAACCATCAAGATCAACACACCAAACCAAAGGGCTTTATCTGAAGGGGGCAAGCCAAAAAAATCAAGACCAATAATGACGGGAAAGATTACAGGAACGGTCAGTAAAATCATGGACATTTCATCCATCACGCAGCCTAGTATCACGTAAAATAGCATAATAGCAAACATGACCATTACAGGGGATATTTGAGCACTCGCCACTGAACTGGCTAGCTCATTCGGTAATTGAGATAAGGCTAGACAAGCGTTCATCATGTCCGCGCCAATAAAAATCATGAAAATCATACCACTCGTTTGGGCTGTGGATAAAAGACTTTTCTTCAGAATCGGCAAACTCATATTGCCTCTTAACGTGGCAATTAAAAAAGTCATCGCAGTACCAATCGAAGCACCCTCAGTAGGAGTAAAGATTCCGCCGTAGATACCACCAAATACGAGAGCAAAAATAAGACCGATTGGCCAGACATTTTTAGCGGCCCTTAAAAACTCTTGACGCGTTGGCTTTGATGGTTCCGGCGCATGTTCTGGATAAAGTCGAACGTAAATGGCAATTGCCAAAAGATAACCAATTGCTGCTAAAAGTGCAGGCGCGTAAGCCGCTAAAAACATTTTCGTAATATTTTGTTCGGTGATGATGGCATAAATCATCAAGGTAACGGACGGGGGTAATAGAATTCCCATCGTACCGCCGGCAGCGAGTGCGGCAGTTGCTAAGCGACCAGAGTAATTGAGCTTACGCATTTCAGGATAAGCAACTTGAGCAATGGTAGCTGTCGTTGCAACAGAAGAGCCTGAAATAGATCCAAAAGCTGCGCAGGCTAAAACACCAGCCATGGCCATACCACCTTTAAACCTACCTAAAATTGCATTGGAAAATTCGAAAAGTGCTTTAGATAGACCACCGTGCATGGCAAATGCACCCATCAACATAAAGAGAGGAATAACGGATAAGTCATATACCGATAGCCGTGCGTAAACAGCACCTTTTAAATGGTTTAGTAAGGCTGTATCGTTTGCAATCAGCATATAACCTAGTGCGCCTGGAATAAACATGGATAAACTAATCGGTATACGAATCGCCATCAGAGCGAGCATCATAACGAAGACGCCGATGCCAATATTTAAGTTACTCATACTGACTCCTGACTGCGATTGAATAATAACTCAATGGATTGTGTAAAACTAACGACAGCAGTGAGGGCAAAGCCGGGAACCATTAAAAGATAAGGGATCCATACAGGAATACTCATTAACATGGAAGTTTCGCCATTTTCTTTGTTAATCAAGCCACCCACTGTTAAACGCCAAGTAAGTAGGCTAAAACAAAGTCCAATCGTTAAGGCTCCAAAACCATCAAGAATTTGTTTGGTCTTGTCAGAACATTTATCTGTAAAAAAGTCCACAATAATATTGGCTCGTTGATATTGTGTATAAGGTAAAAAGCAGGCAACACATACAGCGCAGCCTAGTTGAACGAGTTCGATATCCCCTTGAATTGGGGATGAAAAAAACGCGCGACCAATCACACTCGCAAGTGTCATCAATGCAAGGGTCACCAGAACAAGACCACCTAGGGAGGCACTAATCTGACAAAGTCGACCTAGCACCTTGTGTATAAAAGAATTTGAAGTTGTCATATGAAAATTGGTAAAAACTCATTATCCTTGAAGCACACCGATAAAACTACTAAACGATGTGCTTTTAGGGAAAGTACTAAGTTACAAAATACAGGGGAAATATAAAGTGAATCAGACTCACTAACTTTAGTTTTAGTATTGCTCCGTGTCCACTTCTGACTGGCTTACTTCGTTATAACGGTTTCCGTATATAGGAATCGAAGTCAGCACGTAATTTATTTTCGCTAAAACTTCAGGTCTTAATTGAATCTGATCAGCATCAATATCCTCTTGCAAGTGATCAATCCGAGTGGTACCAGGAATCGGAATAATGTCTTGACCTAATTGTAATAACCAAGCCAAACCAAGTTGTGCCATTGTACAACCTTGCTGCTGCGCAATTTCTTGTAAGGCTTCGAAGAACACTAAATTCCTTGAGAAGTTTTCTGGATAAAAACGAGGCATCCCCCGACGAATATCCTTTTCCACAAATTTAGTAATATCAATTGGGGTGGAGTTGAAATAGCCTCTGCCAACTGGACTAAAGGCAACAAAGGCAATATCGAGTTCACGGCAAGTTGGTAAGACAGCAATTTCAGGATTACGAGTCCATAACGAGTATTCGGTTTGTACAGCACTCAGTGGATGAACTGCGTGCGCCTTTCTGATAGTAGGTCCCGAAACCTCCGACAAGCCAATTTTTTGAACTTTACCTTCTTTGACTAAGTCACCTAAAGTACCAACAGCATCTTCAATAGGTACTTTTTTATCCCAACGATGTAAATAATATAAATCAATCACATCCGTTTTGAGTCTTTTTAGACTGCCTTCACAATCGCGACGAATGGACTCAGGACGACTATCTATCACTCTTTTTCCATCTGCAGGACCAACGCCACCTTTACTAGCCAGAACTATGTGATTGCGATGGGTTTTAAGAAAGTCACCACCCATGAGGGTTTCATTATGACCAAGACCATAGAGTGCAGCGGTATCAAAAAAATTAATGCCACGGTCAAATGCTTCATAGAGTAATTTGGTGCCCTCAGCATCAGAAGGTGGCTTACCATAAGCATGACTTAGATTCATGCAACCTAGTCCAATCGATGTGACCGAGAAGGGACCGATTTTACGATGTGAAAGGGATGAGTTCATTTGATTAGTCTCTCTGATTTATTTAAGTTGTAATTCAAGTTCGTGCATGACTTCATAACAAGGCAGTACTTGTGCCACGCTAGCATTGGGTTCGCGTCCTTCACGGATGGCCGCAAAGAATTCACGATCTTGTATCTCAATTCCGTTCATTGAAACATCTACTTTACTCACATCGATCGCTTGTTCTTTACCGTCAAAAAGGTCATCGTAGCGCGCGATATAGGTTGCGTTATCGCCAATATATCTAAAGTATGTCCCAAGAGGGCCATCATTGTTAAAGGACAGACTCAAAGTACAAATAGCCCCGTTAGCTGCTTTGAGCTGAATCGACATGTCCATCGCAATTCCCAAAGTAGGGTGAATTGGACCCTGGATTGCATTGGCCTTCACAATGGGACTGCCGCATTGATATGCGAATAAATCAATCGTGTGGGCGGCGTGATGCCAAAGTAAATGATCCGTCCAACTTCTTGGTTGTCCGAGAGCATTCATATTGGTGCGACGGAAGAAAAACGTTTGAACATCCATTTGTTGGATATTGAATTCTTGAGCAACGATTTTACGATGAATATACTGATGACTAGGATTGAAGCGCCTTGTATGACCAACCATCGCTACTTTCCCAGTTTCTTTCTGTAAGCGCACTAGTTCCTTCGCATCCGCCAAAGAGTCTGCCATCGGTATTTCGACTTCCACATGTTTACCAGCTTTGAGACAAGCCATTGCCTGAGCAGCGTGCATTTGCGTAGGAGTACATAAAATGACCGCATCCACTTCTTTAATAGCAAGACTGTCAGCTAAATTGGTTGTGACATGAGGTATTTTGTATTTATCAGCAATCTCTTGTGTCTTACCGAGTTCGCGACCCACCAAAGATACCACCTCTACGCCGTCAATTAACTTCATTGCGTCTAAGTGTTTATTACCAAAAGCACCTGCTCCAGCTAATGCAACTTTCATAGTTCCTCCAAAATGATATGGCCAACAGCTGTATTCGAAGCTGGGACGTGATAGTGACGATGAACTTCTTTTAATTCTTGACTAAGAGCACCGCGCATGATCAACCACATAACCAGCTCAATTCCTTCGGAACCAGCTTCTTGAACATAAGTTAAGTGAGAGATTTTTGCGAGTGCTTCAGGATCTTTGGTTAAGCCATCTAAAAAGGCTTTGTCAAATTCAGAATTGATAAAGCCGGCGCGCGGACCTTGTAACTGGTGTGACATACCACCTGTGCCCATGATGACAACTCTCTCATCTGGCCCAAAAGATTCGACTGCTCGCCTGATCGCTTTACCTAAGTTATAGCAACGGTTTCCAGTTGGTGGTGGATATTGCACGACGTTCACTGCTAGAGGAATCACCCGACAAGGCCATTCTGTTGGTTGACCAAACATTAAAGAGAGGGGGACGGTTAAACCGTGGTCAACATCCATCTTATTAATGATGGTCATATCAAATTCATCCAAAATCGTACTTTGGGCAATATGCCAAGCAAGTTCTGGGTAACCTTTTACTACAGGTACCGGTCTTGGTCCCCAACCTTCATCTGCTGGAGCAAACTGGTCTGCGCAACCAATGGCAAAAGTCGGAATCATCTCTAAAGAAAAAGCAGATGCATGATCGTTATAAATCAAAATAATAGCGTCGGGTTTGGTTTCTTTGAACCATTCTTTGGCTTTTTCGTAGCCTTGAAATACCGGTTGCCAATAAGGCTCGTTGGTTTTACCAAGATCAAGCGCTGCTCCGACTGCTGGAATATGAGAAGTAGCTACACCTGCAATAATTTTCGCCATATTATTTCTCCACTGGGCCAACAGGCATACTTGGGTTGCGTCCACCACGAATCATCATGTTCCGATAATCCTCCTCAGGCATACCGGTCATAAGAGAGGCCAGTTTCTGAAAGGAATGACCATCCGTCGCACCAATTTTTGCTAGAAAATAAATATTGCCACCGAGGGCAATCATCTTGTTGTAATCTCTATCCAAGACGGCTTGATGTTGAATCGCCGACATTGGAAATGTATTGAGGTAAGCATCTTCACCAGCTTTAAATTTTTGCCGATTCTCATCTTTCATGAGCGACATGGCAAACATATTAAGGTGGTACCCAATCCTTGACTGAGTTGCATCAAAGATGACAGTGCCTGGGATTTTTTTGAACTCTTCATAATAATTTTCCATCAGATTCCCCAGTAAAGTCTATTTGGATTATCAACTAATAGTTTTTGCTGTAATTCTTTTGTTGGCGCAATATTAGGAATCCAATCAACTAGTAAGCCGTCATCGGGCATATGGTCTTTCAAATTAGGATGAGGCCAGTCCGTGCCGGTTAATACTCTATCCGGGAATAACTCAACAATCTTTTTAGCGAAAGGAATGACATCTTGATAAGGGTGAGGTTCACAATTTAACGCTTTTGGTCCCTGTACTGAAAGTCGTTCAGGGCAAGTTACCTTACTCCAAATGTTGCTGTGTTCGGTCATGAGTTTGATAAACAGAGAAAATTCGGGACCATCCACCGGTTGACTCACATCGGGTCTGCCCATGTGATCAACGACCACGATGGTTGGTAACGCAGTAAAAAAATCCCAAAGCTCTGGTAAATCAACGGCCTCAAAGTAAATCACAATATGCCAACCCAATGCTTTAATCCGATTGGCAATTTCCAGCAATTCCTCTTTCGGAGTGAAATCCACTAAGCGTTTTACAAAATTAAATCTAACACCTCTAACCCCTGCATCATGCAAGGCTTGTAGTTGCTCATCTGTCACATTACGCTTGACGGTAGCAACGCCTCTTGCTTTATCCGAACTATGTAATAAAGCATCCACCAAAGCACTGTTATCTGCACCGTGGCAAGTAGCTTGCACTATCACATTTTTACTAAACCCTAAATGATCTCTGAGGGCAAATAGTTGATCTTTGCTTGCATCACAGGGTGTGTATTTTCTTTCAGGCGCATACGGAAATAAATGACCTGGACCAAACACATGACAATGGGAATCTACGCTGCCAACCGGTAGTTGGAATTTTGGTTTACTTGGACCTGAGTACCAGTCTAGCCAGCCCGGGGTTTTTTCAAAAGTTGTCATTGGTTTAATCCACGTAGCGTAAACCAGCCTTAGCTAGTTTTTCACGCATGTTATACATATCAAGTCCTAATTCACCGCTAGCTAAACGTTGACGCTTTTCAGCCTCGTTACTTTCCCGCTTAGCGGAGGCATCAGCGGCTTCTTGTGCCAAATGCGCTGGAACGACGACGATACCATCATCATCCGCAATAATGACGTCTCCAGGATTAACAATGGTGCCGGCACATACAACAGGGACGTTGACGGAACCAATCGTTTCTTTTACTGTTCCCTTGGCGCTAATTGCTTTACTAAATACGGGGAATTGCATGGCGGTTAAATCCTTCACATCGCGTACACCAGCATCAATAATTAAACCCCTTGCTCCTCTGGCTTTAAAAGAAGTAGCTAATAAATCACCAAAAAAACCGTCGGTATTATCTGCCGTGCAAGCTGCTACAACGATGTCACCAGGTTGAATTTGCTCTGCTACTACATGCATCATCCAGTTATCACCTGGGTGAAGTAACACAGTGACAGCAGTACCACAGAGATGAGCGCCAGTGTAGATAGGGCGCATATAGGGTTGCATTAGCCCAATTCGTCCCATTGCTTCGTGTATCGTGGCGACACCAAAGTGGCTCAGGCGTTCAACTTGAACAGGGTCAGCACGATTGACTTTACGGTTAACAATTCCAAATGCTTGCATAGTAAATTCCTTATTCTTTAAATTTTTACAAACCTTTGTTGCTTAGAACTCGGTCTAGTCTTGGAAAGACATGACGCGCATTTTTTTCGTAGATTTGAATCCGTTCAGGTTCAGTAAGAATATTACTTGATTCAATGTAACGTTTGGTATCGTCAAAATAATGCCCAGTTTGTGGATCAATACCACGCACAGCACCAATCATTTCAGACGCGAATAAAATATTCTTGACTGGAATCACGGTCGTGAGTAAATCAATCCCAGGTTGGTGATAAACGCAGGTGTCAAAGAAAATATTGTTTAATAAGTGCTCATCTAAGAGAGGCTTCTTTAACTCTTGAGCTAAACCTCTAAATCTGCCCCAGTGATAAGGAACTGCTCCACCACCATGGGGGATGAGAAACTTTAAGCTAGGGAAATCCTTGAATAAATCAGAGGTCAGACATTGCATAAAAGCCGTCGTATCCGCATTTAAATAATGCGCACCGGTAGTATGAAAACAGTCATTACAACTGGTACTAACGTGGATCATGGCAGGAATCTCATATTCCACCATCTTTTCATAAATAGGATACCAATGCTTATCCGATAAAGGTGGTTCACGCCAGTGTCCACCTGAAGGATCTGGATTGAGATTAATACCCACCATACCAAATTCCTTTATGCACTTTTCTAATTCGGGAATGCTGGTCTTAGGATCGACTCCAGGCGACTGGGGAAGCATGGCAGCTGCTATAAAGTTGTCTGGAAAAAGCTTAGAAACCCTGGCACACAGTTCATTACAAATTGCAGCCCAAGTAGCGGAAGTATTAAAGTCACCAATATGATGCGCCATGAAGCTAGCACGTGGAGAAAAAATTGTTAGATCACTACCGCGCTCTTTCATTTTGGCTAATTGATTTTTTTCTATCGACTCAATTAACTCGTCATCTGAAATTTGTAAATCGCTAACTTTAGGACCTAACTCCGGTGTTTTAAGGTTTGCAACCTGCTGGTTGCGCCAGTTTTCCAGTGCTTTAGGAGCTGTTGTGTAGTGGCCGTGACAATCGATAATCATATTTAGTCCTGAGATTTTATTGGAATGATAAATATTAAAAGAGTTTAGCTAAATGTGAAGGCACCATCACTTCACCACGCATAATTAATCTTGCCGTTCTGAGTAGTGCTGCCTGCGTCACATTTTGTGGGTTGCTAGGGTCTAATTCGAGTTCGACACTAAATTCACCCGTCGGATGTTCAACAGAAACAGTTTTAGTATTACCCTCATCCAATGAGGAAATTCCCTTACAAACTGAACCTTCCATGACACATGCGGTAGCGACTGTAACCGCGGCTAAGACCCCAATCGCATCATGGCAAACGTGCGGAATAAAACAACGCGTACTTACACTACCACCTGCGTTAGGTTTGGCGACAAGGCACATTTTAGGGAAGGTATTATTCGTCACATCACCTAAACCCATTAAATGACCAGCTTTAATCCTAAGAACTTCAATGCGTGCTTTTAACTCGGTATCCGCATTCATTTGGGCGACAGTTTCATAACCAGTGCGCCCAACATCCTGCGCTTTAAACAAGACCATAGGCATACCATTGTCAATACAAGTAATTTCTAAACCATCAATCACATCTAGCACTTTACCCGTTGGTAAAAGACCACTACAGACTGATCCTGCGGTATCTAGGAAATTAATTTTGATTGGAGCCGAGGTCCCAGGTACGCCGTCAATATTGGCATTACCTTCGTATTCAATAACGCCATTAGGGGTTTGTACAGTGACGTCGCATTGCATATCCGTGTTGAGGGTCAGGACACGCACAGTAGTCGTGCCATCTTGGGCTGGAATGAGCCCTCTTTCAATCGCAAAAGGAACCACAGCGGCCAACATGTTGCCACAATTTGGTGTGGTATCGACGAGCGCCTTGTCAATCACTACTTGGGCAAACAAAAAGTTTAAATCAACACCAGGTAAAGTTCCCTTACTTACAATCCCAACTTTACTGGTCAATGGATTTGCACCACCCATACCGTCTATTTGACGGCGATCAGGCGATCCCATGACGGCCAAAAGAACCTGATCGCGGCTTGAAGTATCTTGAGGTAAGTCCTCAGCCAGAAAAAAAGGTCCTCTTGAAGTGCCTCCGCGCATAAATAGGGTAGGTATTGATTTTTGCATTTAAAGTTTTTCCTTCAATACTGTCAAGTGAGTTTGAAAAATGATAATCAGATAGCGTTAAATAGTATTTGAGTGCAATTTTATTCCACTATTGTTTAGGAATATGGGCTTTCTCGATTACCATCGACCATCTTTTGATGTCACTTTCTAATAGATTTCTTAGTTCTTTTGGCGTTGAACCCTGAGATTCTACATAAATTTCATCTAATTTATTTTTTACTTCAGGATCCTTTACCACTTCATTAATCGCTTGATTGAGCAAGGTAATAATTTTTTCTGGGGTTTTAGCTGGAGCTGCAATTGCATTCCAAGATGATGCTGAGTAATCTTTAATCCCTGATTGCTCTATCGTTGAAATGTCTGGGAAAAAGGCCGAACGTTTTTTTCCAGATACTGCTAATAGCTTTACCGCATTGGATTTAACTTGGGGAACCATTGGCCCTAGAATTTCAACTGCGGCATCTACTTGACCGCCTCGAAGCGCTGTGATGACTGCTGGGGTGCCATTAAATGGCACCACTTGAATGTCTAAACTACCTAAATTTTTAAATAGCTCTGTTGCAAGGTGTTGAGTTGATCCAATATTGATTGAAGCAATATTGAGTTTGCCTGGATTTGCTCTAGCAAAAGTAATCAATTCTGGTAAATTTTTATAAGGCGAATTTTGGTTAACAAACAAACCAATATCAAAATACCCCAAAGTGGAGAC
This sequence comes from uncultured beta proteobacterium, assembly GCA_903889595.1. Taxonomy (GTDB): domain Bacteria; phylum Pseudomonadota; class Gammaproteobacteria; order Burkholderiales; family Burkholderiaceae; genus Polynucleobacter. Next base: position 12,070 of record CAISYI010000184.1, on the reverse strand, counting down.
AGGTTCGAAATCTTTAAGTGGATCAAATGGTAATTTTTGGAAGATGGCTGAACTAACTGCAGTGCCGTTTGACATCAGTAACAATGTATAACCATCCGGATCAGATTTTGCAACCATTTCTCCAGCTACAATACCGCCTGCACTAGGGCGATTTTCAATGACTACAGATTGACCAAGCTTGGTGCTTAATTTTTGACCCACCACGCGAGCCGTTAGGTCAGCAATACCGCCGGGACCAAAAGGGACAATGATTTTAATGGGCTTAACCGGATAAGTGGCACTGTTACTTTGAGCACTTACCATTAGGTGGCTTGCAAAAAAGTAACTAAACAGTAAGATTTTGAATAAATTTTTCATTTTTTTATTTCGTTAATTGATTTATTTTGGCAGAACTTGGCTAGAAAACAAAACCATATTGCGGGTTAAGTGGTACTGATCTTCGTTCCGAAGTGTCCAAAGATCTAACTCTAATCGACTTGCTAAGGGATTAAGGAAAACATTATTTTTCCTCAGCTCAAAATGTAAATGTGGTCCAGTAGAGCGTCCAGTTGATCCTACATAACCAATCTCCAAACCACGCCTAACTTCGCTACCTACGACTAACTCTGGGTTATATGAACTTAAATGCGCATAATAGGTTTTGTAATTACCTTCATGCTCAACAATCACTAAATTACCATAGGCAGGATAGGGGCCATAATGAATCAGCTTCCCATTGGCGACTGCATAAATAGGTGTTCCAATGGGGGCAGCAAAATCAATCCCTTGATGCGTCGCTGAATAGGTATAGGTTTGATTAACAATGGATTTTGAATTTCCTTTCTTGCCTTGTTTAGACTTCGAAAGGCGAAGTGAAGAATATCCAACACCTCTTGAAATTCTAGTGTAGTTAAGAGGGCTAATCCAAAAGTTTTGCTCTAGTTCGACACCCGTTGATGTGAAAAATCCCCCTGGCAAGCCGTCCCTATCCACCCAGAATGCATCCGCAATGACATTTTTTTGGGAGGCATCTAGAATTTCGAGGCTAACTACCTGCGCCCAGTTATTTTTATCACCAGCGTTGTAGATAATTCGTGCAAAGTGTCGCTCGTTACTATTTACTTTTGAGTAGAGCTCTTTGATTAGTGAACTAATTTCCCAAATTAACTCAGGAGGAATCGACGAGTTCGCTTGATTAGATTTGTATACGATTAAGTCATTTAAATCTAAAATAACTTCTAGATAATTTTCAAAACCGCTATTTAAATTCTGCGATTCCACCAAATAAACAAAAGAGGTTTCCGAACGGTGAATAGTCGTCATCGTTGAGCTAGAGTCTCTTCTGTCATTATTAACGATGGATAAAGACTGAATTTTTCTTGAACTATCCAGAGAGATTGCAAACGGTAAACATCTGCCCGAAGTGGCTTTAAAAAAGTTAGGTAATTGAAAATTAAAGTTACTTTCAAAATTACTATCTTCTATGTTTAAAGAAGCTAAAAAATTCCGAATATTATTCGTATTATTTGCACATCCTTGACGAAGATTAAAAGCCGAATCTAATTTTGATAAGGGTTTTACTACTTCAGGAGTGGGCATTTGTAGAATGTTTTCCATAATGTTCGGCGTTGGTAAAGGCTCACCATCAACACTGACAATGTTTTGGAAATTAAGGCGGTCATAAGATTTTAGAAAACTGGAGCCAGAACTTCCTCTAGGCCTTAACTGGGCAGAAGAAGAATTAGAGTTTTGCGATTTTTGAGCAGTATTCTTTGATTTTTTCCCAGTTTGGGTCGTCTCTTTTTTTGCAGTGGATGTTTTTGGAGCAACTTTTTTTTCTACGGCAAAAAGCGTTGTAGAAAACGCCACAAAGCAAAATGTTAAAAAAACATTACGAAACGAGTTACGGGTAAAAAAAATCAATGTAAGTCCTTAAAAATAACTATCTGATCCTGACAGAAAAACTCAACACCATAGAAACAAGAAATAAAGCTCAATTATGGCTATATCTGCCTTATTGTATATTGCTAGACGGCGATGCCTTTTAGTAAGTAGCTATTTGGTGTTTAGTATTTTGGGATTTACTTTAGGAGTGATAGCATACCAAATTGGTAAGGAATGTCCCGAAAAATGGTTGTTGAAGATTTTTTCAGTTAATTAACAATAACTTAATGACAAATTGAGATAATTTTGTTATAAAAATCCGGTAGGGATGTAGTAGATGTTAATTTGATTGTGTTATTTTGATTGTTAAATTGATTACTAACTTGGGAGATTCTCATGAAATTTTTAATTGTTACTTTATTTTTAGCCTCATTTTCGCTAGCCCATGCAGATGAAACATGTAATGCTCGGGCAACTGAAAAAAAACTAGCTGGAGCAGCTAAAACTAGCTTTTTGAAAAAATGCGAAAAAGATGCTCGCGCAGCTTGCGAAATGGATGATATTAGTAAAAAGACTAACGGCGCTGCCAAAGAAGCTCACATTAAAAAATGTGTAAAGGATTCTGTTGGTGGTTAATTCTTTGATTAAATCAATTTGAAGATGGTGATTTCTAAATTGCGATCCTACTCAAGATATACACCTTGGATGTTGTGTATCTTGGGTGCATTCTTTGTTACTTTTCATTTATCACCTACAGCATCATTTTTAACATGGTTTTTTGGATTGTTTTTTATTGGGGCGAGTTTCTTAGGTTTATCTGATATTCTTCAAAAACACCATGCAATTTTGAGAAATTACCCCGTTTCGGGACACATTCGATTTCTATTTGAAACTTTTAGACCTGAGATAAGACAATATCTTCTTGAATCAGATACCGAAAAATTACCATTTTCAAGAAATCAACGTGCCCTAGTTTATCAACGCGCAAAAGGCGCTTATGATAAGCGCCCTTTAGGAACCATTGATGATGTTTATAAAAATGGTAGCGAGTGGTTAACGCACACTGCAAGTCCGTCTAGTCATGTAACCTTAGATTCACTGAGGACGATGGTAGGTGGTAAAGATTGCACTCAACCGTATTCAATGTCTGTGTTTAACGTCTCAGCAATGAGTTTTGGCTCTTTATCTGCTAATGCAATTATGGCTTTAAATAAAGGGGCAAAAATGGGTGGCTTTGCTCATGATACGGGCGAGGGATCTGTGTCTGCTCATCATCGTAAGTTTGGTGGAGATTTGATTTGGGAATTAGGTTCTGGATATTTTGGTTGCAGAAAATCAGACGGTTCATTTGACCCTGATTTGTTTGCTAAGGTTGCAAATGAACCTCAGATTAAGATGATAGAAATTAAGCTATCTCAAGGAGCTAAGCCTGGCCATGGTGGTGTTTTACCAGCAGCTAAAATTACCCCAGAAATATCCATTACTAGAGGTATACCTATGGGGGAAGATTGCGTGTCTCCTGCTGCCCACTCTGCATTTAGTAATCCTTTAGAGTTAATGTACTTTATTCGTGAATTAAGACAACTTTCGAACGGTAAACCCGTGGGAATGAAATTATGCATCGGCAAACTTCGTGAATGGTTTGCGATGGTAAAAGCAATGACTGAAACCGGCATTACACCCGACTTTATTGTGATTGATGGTAGTGAAGGTGGGACGGGCGCTGCACCAGTCGAATTCATTGATCATGTTGGAACTCCGATGCGTGATGGGTTACGTTTGGTTCATACAACTTTAATCGGCGCTGGGCTGCGCTCACAAATCAAATTAGGTGCTTCGGGTAAGATCATCTCAGCATTTGATATTACTCGGGCATGTGCGATTGGTGCTGATTGGTGTAATTCGGCGCGGGGTTTTATGTTTGCTGTAGGGTGTATTCAAGCAAGAACTTGTCATACCGATTTGTGTCCAACCGGAGTTGCGACTCAGGATGAGATGCGTCAAAAAGCTCTAGATCCTGAGGATAAGGCTCATCGTGTGTTTCATTATCATCAAAACACTTTAAATGCACTGAGTGAACTATTGACTGCTGCTGGATATCAGCACACTAGCGAATTATCTGCGGATTCAGTTATCAGAAGAAATGAAAACGGAATAGCACAACCATTAAGTAATTCTTTAATTCAATTAGAGGATGGGGAATTGCTTTTAGAAGACGCAAATTTGCATCTAGATCGGCACTTCTCTGGATTAGGAAAATATTGGTTAGATGCTAGTAGCCACCAATGGTAAAAAGCGGCTTGAAGTTCATCGATGAATCATAAAGCCATTTTAATCATCGCGATTGGTTTTTTAGCGTCTTTAGTGATTGGCCTAAGCTTTATTGTGCCAGCTCCACCCAAGCTCATTAAAATTGCCGCAGGTGACGAATATAGCTCGAGTTTCGTGACTGCAAATCGAATAAAAAATGAAATAGAAAAAGCGGGTGTCTCAGTTGAGATCGTTAAGTCTGTCGGCAACTTAGAAAACGTCGCCCTTTTGGAAAATCCAAAAGCCAATGTAAGCTTAGCAATTATTCAGTCGGGTACTTTTAAGCAGGCTGATCATCCTGAGCTGGAATCAATAGCCAATTTGTATCTCACACCACTATTGGCAATCTATAGAAAAGATGCTTTTCAAAAGCAGCCAGAAAAGATGCCTGATTTTGTTGGTAAGCGCATATCCATCGGCGATCAGGAGGGGAATGCTAGTTTACTATTTCAGCAACTTACAAAATTTAGTGACACTACAAGTGATTTTGAGGCAACTGAGAAAAAAAATTGGGATTTAGGCAAATCTCTAGCTGCATTAGAAAAAAAAGATCTTGAAGCCGTTTTTATTGTTGAGAGACCCGATGATGAGGAATGGATTTTAGAGGCATTAAGAAATCCTAATTTTGGTATTTTCAATATGATTAAAGCCTATGCTTACCCAAGTAGGATTAAAACTTCAAAAGTAGTTGACATTCCTAGAGCCACTTTTAGCATACAAAATAATATCCCACCCCGGGATTTAAAAACGGTTGGTGTGAGTGCCGAACTAGTTGTTCAGAAGGGAATCAACCCAGCAATTACTGGCTTAATCTTAGATGTGATTTCTAGAACCGAATCCCCTCGTAGTACTTTCCAAAAAGAAAATGAATATCCGAATGATCGAGAGTTAACTTTTGTTCAAAACGAAGATTCAGAGCGGTATTTCCGAAATGGACCATCATTTCTTAGTAAGTACTTGCCTTTTTGGGCAACAGTTTGGGGCGACCGCATCCTCAAAATTTTAATTCCTATCTTAGCTATTCTTATTCCAGCCGTTAACTTTTATCCGCAAATCATCCAATTCATAACGAAGCGTAAGTTGCATGCTATTTACAAAGAACTGCATCAAATTGAGTATGACGTAGAAATGCATAAGGATAAACAAATTTTAAAAGAGCGCTTAATTGCTGTTGAAATGAAAGCATCTAGCTTGCACTTACCTGAGTTAGATACAAAAAGCATCTTTGATTTGCGCGAAAACATACAGTTTGTTAAAGACCAATTACTTTGATAATCAAGATGCTATATTGGGAACATTGATATGAAAGAATTAGGCTCTCCTAAAAAGTTAATTGCTTTTATTTTATTTATTATTGTTAGCGCAAGTCTTATCTTGCACTTTTATTTTCCAACACCACCTAAAAATATTGTTATTGCAACGGGTGGTGAGGGTGGAGCCTATTATGCCTTAGGCCTAGAAATTCAACGTCAATTGGCTGATGTAGGTATTAAAGTGGAAGTAAAAAAAACCAAAGGGTCCATTGAAAATTTAGCATTACTAAACGATCCAACTAGCGGAGTAGATATCGCTATTGTGCAATCCGGAATTAGTAATGCTAAAAAAATGCCAAAACTTGAGTCTTTAACAGGGCTTTTCTATGAGCCAGTTTGGGTGGCTTATCAGCCAAAATCATTCCCAAAAGGTTTACCAGAGTCAATCGCTGAAATGAAGTCAAAAAAAATTGGTATCGCTCAAGAAGGGAGTGGAACAAGACGTATTTCAGATCAAATTTTTGAACTCAATGGGGTCAGTACTAAGGAAAGTAATTTCTTTGCAGGAGATCCCCAAACTTTGTTTGAAAAATTGATGGCGAATGAAATCGATGCAGCTATTTTTGTTTATAAAGCTGAAGCACCCTTTATACAAAGCGTTTTTAGAGATAAAGATATTAAGTTTTTGAGTTTTGGAGATGCATATGGTTATGTCCAGGCGATGCCTAGCTTAGCGGTCATCACAATACCACGTGGTGTTTTAGACATTCCTACAGATACACCTGAAAAAGAAATTCGTGTGATTTCACCTGTTGCGGAATTGGTCATTAACGATAAGTTCCATCCCGCCCTTACCTCTTTAATTATGCGAGAGATCAATGCCACTCTCAATGATCCAACTATAGTGGCTACTGAAAAAACTTTCCCCAATATTAACCACCTTAGTTTTAAAGTGAATAATGATTCTGCTGACTTTATTAAGAATGGCCCATCAGTTGTCGATCAGTACTTACCATTTTGGGTTGCTGTATGGTTTGACCGTTTAATTCGTGTTTTATTGCCCTTAGCCGCTATCTTTTTACCCCTATATAAATTCTTGCCGGAAGCCTATGAATATTTTGAGAAACAAAAGAAGGCCAATATTTATATAGATTTGCGACGCCTAGAAAGAGAACTTTCTCAAAATGGAGACAGGGATCACATCCTTACTCATTTAAATCTGATTGAAAATAAAGTAATTCAATCTAATTTTGAGGCTGAAGAAATTTTTGATATGCGATCACATATCGATTTGGTACGAGAAAAACTAACTAGACACCTATATACTGCTTGAGTTTAGGAGTCTAACTCTTAAAAAACAAACAGTTTGACAATAGAGTAAGAGAGGCTAATTAATGGATTCATCCAAAATTGACCCAGCAACCCGATCATGGCTAATCCAATGACTACAAAGATGCCAATCGGTTCAAGTTTCGCAAACTTTGCAGCGTAAGACCTTGGCAATAGTCCAACCATAATTCTGCCTCCATCTAACGGTGGTATGGGAAATAGATTAAAGGCTGCAAGCACAATGTTCCAGTAAATTCCCGCTTTTGCCATCTGCAGTAAAAGGTCTAAGGCGTTTGACATTTGAATAAAACTAAAGACAAAAGTCCATAAAATAGCTTGTATGAAGTTTGAGGCTGGCCCAGCAAGGGCCACCCAAATCATATTTTGTTTGGGATTTCTTAAAGCATTGAAATTGACTGGCACTGGCTTGGCATAGCCAAATAAGAAAGGCGCACCGGAGAGTTTGAGAATTAATGGTATTAAAAAAGTTCCAATTGGATCAATATGTTTGATTGGATTTAAGGTCACCCGCCCCAACGAATAAGCGGTGTAATCGCCAAAATGTTTAGCAGCATAACCATGCGCAGCTTCGTGCAAAGTAATTGCCAAAATAAGTGGCGGTGCATCAATAATGAGTTGATAGATCCAACTGGGTAGCATTTTGACCTTTAGAGAGTGTTATTCGTGAATACTCAAATGTGTTTTTACTTCGCCAAAGGAGCAACTGGCAAGTCAAATAACAGCACCTCTGAATCTGTGCCATTCAAGATACTAACTTGAGATTCTTCAACTAACATCAATGCATCACCCGCAACTAAATCCTCTCCATTGATCCTTGCCTTGCCCTTTGCTAAGTGCAGATAAGCCAATCGTCCCTTATCTAGGTGGATAGTTGTGGCTTCATCACCGTCAAATAACCCAGCATATAACCTGGTATTTGAGTGAATAATTACCGATCCATCTTGGCCATTAGGAGAAGCCACAAGGCGTAATTTACCCCTTTTCTCATCTGGAGAAAAATAGGTTTGTTCATAACTTGGGGGTACTCCTAGAACATCTGGCTGAATCCAAATTTGCAAAATATGCGTCGTTTGTCCTTCAGCATGATTAAACTCACTGTGCATTACACCTTTGCCAGCGCTCATTCTTTGAACTTCATGTGGCAAAATCGCTCTGCCATTACCCATGTTGTCCTTGTGCGCAAGTTCACCTTCTAATACGTAGGTAATGATTTCCATATCACGATGACCGTGGGTACCAAAACCCTGACCAGAGGCAATCCAATCTTCATTAATGACTCTTAGCGGTCCAAAGCCCATAAAGTTGGCATCATGATAATCAGCAAAAGAAAAACTATGAAAAGATTTAAGCCAACCGTGATCACCATAGCCACGATCATTCGCTAGACGTTTATAAAGCATGAAAATTTTCCTTTAAGTGAAGCGGTTAATTGCATCTTATCTTGCAAATTACTAGTAATGATAAAGAATAATCTAATTTAATGCATTTAACTTAATTTGTGTATTTCAACCTCCGTACAACTACAGAAAATACAAATCATGGAAAGTACAATGGGCTTATATTTTTTTATATCTTCATTTTCGTACTTAAATAGGATTTTTGATGTTTAAATTACCAGCTTTGCTTTTTGCGGTATTTATGGGACTTTTTATGTCCTTAACTATTACTTTTTGTCTGAGTTTGTACTTAATTGGATTCAAAGCGGCATTTATTGGGAAATTTTTAGAGCTTTGGCCAATAGCCTATCCTATTGCGGTGATCTCTATCATTTTTTATCGGCCCCTTGTTTTAATGATCGTCGGTAGGATCATCAAAAAATTGAATATACCCAAGTCGTAAAATTTAGTTGTTAAAAAAGCAGCCAAAGCTGCTTTTTTGCATCTATTTGTTAAGAATTATCCGAAAACGTAACCAATATGAGCAGCTGTAATCGCAAACAAGATTGCTAAGCAAGTTGCTCCTGCCAACATGGAAATGAGAGTGATCATTTTCTTGTTGATTTCTTCTTTTGGTTGCTTGTGCCATTCGTTCATGTCAAATCCTTGAAAATAAATTGTGTGAGGATATTATCCAATATTTTGATGAATTTCTCTAATCTATTTTAAAAATGTATGGATTGAAAAAATTATCCTCTGCCTACAAACGGCATTTTAGTGGCCATAATGGTCATAAATAAAATATTAGACTCCAAAGGTAGATTTGCCATTTGCACAACTGCTTGTGCAACATGCTGAACATCCATACGGTCCTCGGCAGCAATACTGCCATCTGCTTGAATAATGCCAGCAGCCATTCGATCCGTCATTTCTGTGGCAGCATTACCAATATCAATTTGACCGCAGGCAATATTGTATTTGCGACCATCTAGTGCAATAGACTTAGTTAGCCCAGTTATTGCATGTTTAGTGCTGGTATAAGGGGCAGAGTAGGGGCGTGGCGTATGAGCAGAAATAGAGCCATTATTGATGATTCGACCACCTTGGGGCGTTTGAGTTTTCATGATTTTAAAAGCGCCTTGCGAGCAATAAATAGCTCCCATTAAATTCGTGCCCACAGTTTCTTGCCACAGTGCATTGGGAATCTCATCAAAGTCCATAATCGGAGTACCACGACCCGCATTATTAAAGAGCACATCCAAGCGACCAAATCGATCAGTGATCATCTGGAATAAGCTCTGAACTTGATCTACATTCCCAATATCTAAGGCAAAGGGTGTTCCTTGACTTGATTTCTCACCTAGTTGCTCAATCGCTTGATTTAACACGTCGATTCTACGACCTGTAAAAACCACGTGATAACCTTGTTGAACTAAGGCATGTGCACATGCCCTACCAATACCTGTACCTGCACCTGTTACGAGTGCGATAGGGGAGTTTGTCTTCATTTTTTTCCCTGTTTTAATTCGTGTAACACTAAATATAACCCAGAACCAATTACCAATAGGGTCCCTACGTAAACATTCCAGGTTGGAACTTGATCAAATATTAACCAGCCTAATAACACCATCCAGATCATTTGTTGATAGAAAAATGGTGCAATAGTAGAGGGATTTGCATAGCGGTAAGCAATACTGATGAAGTTATGACTTAGAAAACCAAACAGTCCTGCACAAAAAAAGACGCCATATTCGATGGCAAAGCTAGGGGATTGCCAAGATTGAAATAGAAAAGGAAGGAGCACCACCGTAGGGCCTAGCGCCGAATAAAACTGGGTTACCAAAGGACTACTTTTAGCAGCAATTCGCTTGGACAAAAAGTTAAATAGGGCATAAATCGTAGCATGCGCTAGAACTAATAACATCGCTGGGTGAAAGTGATAACCAAATGGGTCTAAGATAATTAAGACACCAATGAAACCTGCAATAACGGCGCACCATTTAATCAGCGATAGTTTTTCATGATGAACAAATGAACTAATCAGTGCGATGATAATTGGCGCTGAGAAAAGAATGGCAGCGGTTTGCGCTAATTGTAAATATTGCAAAGCAAAGAAATTTAACCCAGTCATAGCACATAACATGACTGAACGAAGAGCGTGCAACCAACGATCTTCAATCATCAGGTTTTTGAATCCCTCGGCATAAATTAACCCAATCAGAGCCAAAATCATGTGTACTACAAAGCGCACCCAAACCACTTCTATGACAGGAAAGGATTGCACTAACCATTTGCCACTGGTATCTAAAATGGCAAAAAAGATGGTTGCAATGGACGCAATCAAGATGCCGATGATGCGTTGAGATGGTTTACTTGTAGACATAGGTAGTAAATAATTGTAACCAAGTGTTCTTCAGTGTACAAAACTGGTGTAGCATGAAGTTGTAGATAGTTACTTTAAATTGTTTAATCAAGCGAAGGAGTTATTATGAGTCAAAAAGATTTCCAGCCATGGTCTGCCGAAAAAGCCCAAGAGTTATTTGCACTTTCTCACAAGTTAATGGATGTTGCTAAGCAACTTAGTGAACACCACGCTGCTGAATTACAAACGAACATGACACAGGCTCTGGAGTTTGCAAAGCTTACCGCTAAAAATGATTTAACGAAACTGAAAGAGTTTCAAGAAAAAGCGGCCCAAGAGGCAGTAGATCGCATGGAAGGCTATCAAAAGAAAGTAAAAGGCTTACTCAAGCAAATGGGTAAAGATACTGCTGATGAGGCTGAAAAACATTACGACAAAGCGAAAACAGCGTTAGAAGACTGGCTTGATGACGCTGGTAAAAAAATCCCAATGGGCGGCGTAGAATTCTCCAAAATGGTGAAAGAAGTCTCTGAAGCTAGCAACAAAGTTTATAAAGAAGGACGTCGTACTATTGATCACGCATTAGAAGCAGCGGATCAACAACTAGATGAGATTAGCGAAAAAACAAAAGCAGCTACAAAAAAGGTTACTGTAGCTAAGACTACTTCCACTGCAGCAAAGAAAACACCTCCTGCAGCGAAAAAAACCTCAAGATAAAGAAGGCATTCTGACAAACAAAAAGCCAAAAGAAATTACCTTTGGCTTTTTTGTTGAAGAAGCTTCTAGATTAGACTGCGTTTTCGTTGGTCTCACCTGTTCTGATTCGAACAACTTGCTCTACCGCAGTAACGAATATCTTTCCGTCACCAATTTTTCCGGTTTTAGCTGCTTTGACAATGACGTCAATGACCTGATCAACTTGACTTGATTCAACCACCACTTCAATTTTGACTTTAGGTAAAAAATCAACGACGTATTCAGCGCCACGGTATAACTCAGTATGGCCTTTTTGACGACCAAAACCTTTTACTTCTGTAACTGTGAGCCCGCTAGAACCGATATCAGATAGTGCTTCACGAACTTCGTCTAATTTAAATGGCTTGATGATTGCTGTAATTAATTTCATTTTGACTCTCGGATTGTTGGATTTTTCTTAATTTTATACAATAGTTCTTAACAGGGACAATCGTCAATTAATCTTAAACTAGCCTCGATATTTTGAGGTAATTGGATAACGCCAGTCTCTTCCGAACGCCCTTCGTGTAATTCGCACTCCAATTGGAGACTGACGACGTTTGTACTCATTGATTTTAATCAGCCGTGTTACGAATTCAACATCTTCTTTGTTATATCCTAAAGCGGGCAGAGAGTCAATTGGAATGTCATTTTCCATGTAATGCTCTACGATACCGTCAAGAATGTCATAGGACGGCAAACTGTCTTGATCCTTTTGATCTGGTCTCAGTTCAGCGGACGGTGCTCTGGTAATAATACGTTCTGGTATCACCGCAGAGACGGTGTTTCTGTAATGACAAAGCTGATAAACGAGTGTTTTT
>CAISYI010000183.1 GCA_903889595.1 uncultured beta proteobacterium | reverse complement strand
TAATCGAAATTTCCCAGGCAGAGTCAATCCAGAAATTGATTTGAGCTTCATTATGTCGCCCACTTTAGTGGTGGCTTTTGGTCTTATTGGCGATGCTCAAGTCGACTTACATCAAGATTCTTTAGGAACTGATTTCAATGGAAACGCAGTGTTTTTAAAAGATATCCTACCCTCTGATTCTGAAATTAAAGAGCATCTATTAAAAGGCCTAGATACCAAAGATTTTAAAGACGATTTTGAAGTGGCTACGAACAATCCACTTTGGCAGGCGATACAAGTGAGTGAATCTGCCTTATTCCCGTGGAAGCAAAGTTCTACTACTTTAAGGAGGCCGCCATTTGCTGGTGTGAATGAAGGTAGCCTACTGGGAGATTACAAGGCCTATCCATTATTAGTCTTAGGTGATGACATTACTACGGATCATATTTCTCCGGCCAGCGCTATTCCACCGACCAGTTTTATTGCTGACTATTTAGTGAGTAAAGGCGATGATCGAGGAGATCTCAATGTGTTTGCTTCTCGGCGAGGGAACTGGGAAGTGATGATGCGCGCAGCATTTTATTCGAAGTCTTTGGTGAATTACATCCAACCAGACCTTCCAGTCGGAAATACTTTACATGTCCCATCTGGCAAAGTCATGCCGATTTGGGAAGCAGCAGCAAAGTACAAAGAGGACCATCAATCTGTTGTCATTATTGCCGGTGAAAGATACGGGATGGGCTCATCTCGTGACTGGGCAGCTAAGGGGCAAAGGCTGTTAGGGGTAAGGGCGGTGATTGCAGTCAGTTATGAGCGTATCCACCGGTCGAATTTAATTGGCATGGGTATATTGCCACTTGTGCTGCCGCTTGGAGTAACTCCAAACACTTTACAGATGATGATTGGTGATACCGTAAGTATTCCCGCTCAACAAGTCCATGTAAAAGTAAGAGGAAAAATGGTAATCACGATTACACGAGTAAGTGGAAATATTGATGAGATTGAAACGGATATTGCGGTGGATACCAAGATGGAATTAGAACTCTTAAAGTTTGGTGGTGTAATACCTCTCATACTGCAAAATAATCTGAATAAAAATTAACAACCTGATTATGCTAAGTCATTATCTGGAGTAAATCCTAGTGATTGCTGACCCAGTTTTCTACAACAAGGTTGGGATAATTCAAAAAATCTGCTTCGTTGTTGGTGACAAGTGTCACTCCTAAGGAAATAGCATGAGATGCGATGAGCTTGTCTAATGCATCACGGTTACGATCCTTGTAAGCAGCGCGAATAGGGCCATAAGCCTTGGCAGCTTCTGCATCGAAAGTTACAACGATGATGTCCTCAGTTAAACTTTTCAGTGCCATGCGGTTGGTTTCTTGGGATGTGGAACTTGAGCAGGCGATACCAAACTCGAGTTCAGCTAGGGTGATCGCAGAAATGACAACCTCCCCCACAAAACATTTCGAAAAGCGCTCACGTACTTCAACTGGTTGGTACTTCATTAAATAAATGCAAATATTAGTATCAAGCATGAACTTCGGTTTCATAGAGATTCACGCTCTCCTTCAATATTCTCTGCGCGGCCTTGAGACATAAAGTCTGGTGAGAACTTGGCAAGTTTGTCCAGCACATCACCTAGACGTCTTTGTGCTGGGCGGATGCGTAACTCATCTCCTTGTCGCTCGATAATCAGATCAACGTCCCAAGTGCTATAAGCGAGTTCTGCAGGGATACGAACCGCCTGCGAGTTACCATTCTTGAAAAGTTTCGTATTAGCCATAATGAAATTAACCTCTTTTGGATGTATGTGTACATCTTATCTCAAGAAGGGATGAGTGTAAATACATGGATGTACTTAATGTTGGAGATCTTACATAAATTTCTTGATTGATCTGTTAAAGATTGGTGGTGTGATTCCCCTTATTCTGCATAAAAATCTAAATATGAATCAACAACTTAATAATATATTTTTGAATCAAATCTTCATAAGTAATGTATCTACTTATTTCCCTATCGGGAATTTTTGCCCACTATTTAAGCGATAAAGCATTAAATACCCTGAACGGGAAATTATGTTGAAAAACTCAGTAAATTCTAGTAATATTTCCCGATAAGGAAATATTTATGGGCTCACTAATACAAAACTCTTTAGACTTAGGTCGCGTAGTGCGCGAGACCCGCAAGCGCTTAAGGTTGACGCAACCACAATTGGCTTTAGCGGCTAATGTGGGAGTAAGGTTTATTGTCGAGTTAGAGGCCGGTAAACCTACCCTTCGATTCGAAAATATCATGAGAGTTTTACATGTTTTGGGTGGGGTTTTAAGTGTGGACGGTATGACCCCATTAATAAGTAATGAACTTGAAGGAGATCAATAAATGGTAAGAGATCTCAATGTTTGGTTTTTTGGAGAGTGCGTTGGAGTGCTCACTCAAGATATGGGGCAACTATCCTTTCGATATTTGCCGAAGTGGCTAGAATCAAAGAGTGCTAAGCCTCTTTCTCAATCCTTGCCATTAGTTGCTGAGCCATTTGGAGATAAGATTGCAAAGCCTTTTTTTGCTGGTCTATTACCCGAAGGTGATAAACGTTCAGCAGTGGCAAAAATATTAAAAGTATCTAGTAAAAATTATTTTGCAATCTTGGATGGTATTGGAGGCGAATGTGCTGGTGCGTTAATTTTTTTGGAACCTGGGCAATCTCCTCCGTCATTACAGCATGCCAGTGAATCTATTGAGTGGCTTGATGACGATCAGTTATTTGGGGTTTTAGAGAGGTTATCGAAAAAACCATTACTAGCTGGAGAATCTGGATTGAGACTTTCACTTGCAGGAGCTCAAGAAAAATTACCTGTAGTTATTAGAGAAATGCAAAGAAAGGACGGATTGGCAAATCCTTTTGAGATAGGTCTCCCGAAGAATAATGTACCAAGCTCGTATATTTTAAAGCCAGAGATATCCGGTGTTGAGGGCAGTGTCTACAACGAAGCATTCTGTCTTTCCTTAGCTAAGGAGCTAAAGTTAGTGACTGCCAATGCCAAGATTGGTTGTACAAAAAACAAAACTTATTTGTTAGTGGAGCGTTACGATCGGGTTCTAGACCATAGTGGGCAATTCAAAAGATTGCACCAAGAAGATTTCAGCCAAGCATTAGGTATCCCACCTGAGCTTAAATACCAAAATGAAGGTGGACCAACTATTGGAGATGGATTTGCATTATTACGCAAAGTAACAAGTCCGAGTGCCTCTAATCTTTTACGATTATTGGATTACATTATTTTTAATTGTTTAGTTGGTAATAACGATGCTCATGCTAAGAATTTTTCATTACTGTATGGCCAAAATGGACCTCAATTAGCACCCCTTTATGATGTTTTATCAACGGCAGTCTATCCAGATCTTACAGATAAAATGTCAATGAAAATTGGTAGTAAGTATCGATTTGATGAGTTATATGCGCGTCATTGGCAACAGATGGGAGAGGCTGCACAATTGGGCTACTCTCCACTAAAAAAAAGGGTGCTTGAGATTGCTATGGAATTGCCAAATCTAGCAAAAGAAGTACAAACTCAATTTGAGGTCAATGATTGTAATCACCCAATCATTGACAAAATTATTTTATTGATTGAAGAGCGTTGTACAACAACGACTCATCGTTTTTCTATAGATAATTGACATCCTCCCCGCCCTAAAGGACGGGGATTCCTACTGCGCTCAGGCTACTAGAGCTTGAGTCGCTTCGGCGGGTTCCTGCTTCACAGAGTGGTCTGACTGCCCC
>CAISYI010000182.1 GCA_903889595.1 uncultured beta proteobacterium | reverse complement strand
TTTATTCGTGAGGGTTTAATTTACTGGAACTATACCGCAACAGGTACTCAATATTACGTCCCAAAATATCAATTTGTTTTATTTTCAATGATTGCTTTCGCTTGGGCTATCTTTCACTTAGTCAATGAAATAAATAAATTAAAATTTTCTAAGATTATCCTAATATTTTTGACTTTATCGGTTATCGCGTATTCTTTATTTTTAGTGAACGGTAAAAATGGGTTTTTGTATATGGGGCTGATACTCATTGCAGTCATGATTCAGTTGCTTTGGAAAAATATCCGAAATCTTAAAATTATCCTATTAGTAGCAACTTTATTCATTGGTTCTTCTTATATTGGATATCAACACGTCAAAAGTAATCCTGTTTGGACTAACTTGATTGAAGATATTGCGGTAGCTCGCCATACTGATCAGATTCAGGTGTGGAAAAATTATCACGATGGGGAGTTAGACGAGCTACAAAATGCATCAGGTCATAACGTTAGCAATACGACTTATTTTCGAACGGCTTGGTTGATAGAAGGCAGTAAGTTAGTTCCTAATAATCTATTAGGTTATGGCTTAATTCAAAACTCTTTTCAAGCTATTGCAAAAAGACAGTGGCCTGAATCATCCCTTTCTCATACACATAGTGGGTGGTTAGATATCATTTTAGGATTAGGCATACCTGGATTTTTACTCATACTTGCAACCTTCATCACATTAATAAAAAAAGGTTTTGCTAGTGAAAATAATTATGCCAAGAGTGCTGTATGGGTTTTACCAACCATTTTTTTAGCCTTTTTAACTTCGGAACTAAGCGAAAAAATCTCTTTTGAAGTAATGATTTTTTACTTAGCTTTTTATTGTGGAACTACCTTGCAATGTGAGCCGAAGACTACCTAAGGGATTGAATATTAATCTTCACCAGAAATCGCATTAGAACGCTGTATGACTCTTTGAACCTTTAAGTAATTCGACTTTTCGAGACGTTGCATGCGCCTCTCAAAATGACTTGAGTTAAAAATCTTATCCTGATAAACCTGATAGTTTGCTAGTACCTCTTGGGTCAATCTAGGCAACTCCTCGAGTTTTCCCCAAATAATAAAATCGCTGTAACGACATTCTTCCCTAAGCGGAACATCTTCAGAAATCACAATCACGCCACAGCGCAGTGCGGGTAATACTCTCAACTCTTCTAAGGTGTCATGATGATCTGTTTGGCGAATATTCACTAAGACTTTGATTTGAGCATAGGTGTTTTCAATCTTCTCAAAGACATTATTGATATTCTGAACAGGAAGTTGTTGTGCTAATAAACCTTCAAAGAAAGTTTTTCTTCTTGACTCATTCATATTTCGAAACAAAGTCGCACACTCAATGGTTCGACCTTGACTCGTTCGACCTACACTCGCCTGATTTGTACTCACCAATGGATACAGTGTTGGAGAAATTTGAACCATCTTCTTTAAGATGGATGGAAATTGATTGGAGGTTTTAATGTTTTTAATATTAGAACGACTGTATTCGATAATCAAATCCGCAGTCATTAATTTCTCTAACTGTGCCAACCGAACTAGGTAGGTATCGCCTGATAAATCACCAGCGATTGGAATGAGACC
>CAISYI010000181.1 GCA_903889595.1 uncultured beta proteobacterium | reverse complement strand
GGCAACTTATTGCTCTTATGCATTTTCCATGCACTGCGATAAGAGATACCCTTAGTTTTTGCCCAAGCGCTTAATTTCATGAAAATAATATAGCACATTGAATCATAAAAGGCAATGTTTTTTTATACAGTTGTCAACCCCTCATCCGCCCATTGATGATGAGTTTAAAGCTTTCCGGCCCTATTTTGCTCAACTAAAAAATCGAGTGTTTCAATTGCTCTTTGTTTTGTCCCAGCTATAGATGGTGAAGTCATATATTTACCTTGCACTGCAATCGTTGGCACCCCATCAACACGGTAAGATTGCGAAGTAGTATTGGCAGTCTTTGCTTTAGTAATTACGGTAAACGATTTATACGCGGTCATGAAAGCTTTCTGATCGAGCCCTTGTGTTGCTACCCAAGCAAAAATTTCATCTTCTTTTAGTAAAGATTTACGTTCCTTATGGATTGCCTCAAATACTTTTGGTGTGAACTCTGCTTCCTTACCCATCGACTCAAGAGCATAAAATATTTGGCTATGTGCCAAAAAATCATCTCTAAAAGCAACTGGAATTTTCTTAACTACAACATCCTTTTTTTGCCTTTTAGTCCAGGCTTGTAATTCTGGTTCTAAATCATAGCAATGCGGACATCCGTACCAAAAGAATTCAACAATCTCGATTTTCCCTTTAGACTCCGTTGGCTGTGGTGAAGGTAATTTACGGAAATCCATCCCCTCAATAAATCCTCCGGCTTGGGCACTAGGTGCCGGGGCTGGGATCACATTTGACTTAGCACCAGGTGGAAGTAATTGCGCACTTACAATTGATCCCACTAATAGCAATGAGAGGCCTAGTAAATTTTTTAGAATCTGTCTTTTCATTATTTATTCGCTTTGATGACTGTGTAGGATATACCAATGGTTTCTAATGCTGTTTTCGATGTTTGAACTTCACTTTCGGTCTTAAATGGGCCGAGTCTTAGACGCCATATTGTTTGGCTATCATTTTTACCCTCGATTAATTTGGTTTGTACACCCTGTAATGCAAAGGAAGCTTTTTCACTTTCTGCTGTACTTTTATCGCCATAAGCACCAAGTTGCACCCAGTAGATTACGTCAGATTTAGATACATCAACAGGTGGGACTATCGCAGGGCTCGTATCTTGATTACTTTTCACAATCGATGCGACGGCATCATTGCTGACTTCATCACTAGATTTATTTTTTCTCAAAGGTTCATTTACGTCCTGGACTTGACTTGGGTCAGTCAAATTTGATGACTTAGGGGACAGACTAATTTCTGGTGGTCGCAGATTTGTTTTTTCTTCAGGAGAATTTTTAGAGATGGCATAAGCAACGACAAGAGCAATTCCTAGACCAAGAATAACCCCAATTACAATGCCGATGAAGGTATTACCTTCTTGATTATTGAATGATATTTGATTCATATTTTTTTTCGTTATTTCCATCATAACCTCTAAAATTTACTCCTGCAATTTACATCTTCTCGGGCGCATTAACCCCTAAAATACCTAAGCCATTTGCTAGAACTTGTTTGGTAGCTAAAAGTAGAGCTAAACGCGCAGTTTTTAATACTTCATCATCAACTAAAACTCGATCAGAGTTGTAGAAAGAATGAAAATCAGCAGCTAAATCGCGTAAATAAAAGGCAACATTATGTGGGGTGAGATCTCGTGCAGCATCCGTTAACATTTGTGGGTACTCACTTAATCTTCTCATTAAGTCTTCAGCCGCTCTGCTATCTAATTTTTCAAGCTGAGCTGTTTTCAGTATTGCTTCATCTCCAGCCCATTGACGCAAGATAGAACAAATTCTTGCGTGGGCATATTGCACATAAAATATTGGGTTTTCATCATTTTGTTGAAGTGCTAAGTCAATATCAAAAACAAATTCAGTATCTGCTTTACGAGAAATCAAGAAAAAACGAACTGCATCTTTGCCTTTTTGTAATGCAGCTAACCGATCTGTCTCAGATAATCCCTCTTGAACGCCACCCGACCATTCAATTAAATCGCGAACAGTTACATAAGAACCCGCTCTTTTGGAGATTTTTACTTCCTCACCATTTTTTAAAACAGTGACCATTTTGTGAAGCACATAATGTGGGTAGTCTTTAGGGATTTCCCATCCTCTTTGCACCGAAACTCCTTGAATCCCAGAACGAACCCTTGCAATAGTGCCGTGATGATCGCTACCTTGAATGTTGATAACTTCATGATAGCCACGTGCCCACTTACTAGCGTGATAGGCCACATCTGGCACAAAGTAAGTAAAAGTACCGTCACTTTTTTTCATGACCCGATCTTTATCATCTCCATCATCAGTAGTTCTGAGCCACAACGCGCCGTCAAGGTCATACGTCTTCCCCTGTTCAGTTAAGTCAGCAACAATACTCTCTACACCACCGTCTAGATATAGAGAAGACTCAAGGTAGTACTCATCAAAATGGACTCCAAGTGCTTTTAAATCAATATCTTGTTCTTGCCGTAAATAGGCAACTGCAAATCGTTTGATATTTTCTAAGTTTTCTGGATCTTTGGAGGCAATGACCGGTGCTAAATCTGCAGCTGAAATAGTTTGACCATTTAAATAAGCGTCAGCAATATCTTTAATATATAAGCCGTTATAAGCATTTTCTGGCCACCCGTCCATGCCAGGTTCAAGGCCGTTAATTCGAGCCTGAGTTGATATTGCTAAATTCTGAATCTGTACGCCAGCGTCATTGTAATAAAACTCCCGGTGGACTTTTCTGCCTTGAGTGTGAATGACACTTGCCAAGATATCTCCCAGTGCCGCCTGTCTACCATGACCGACGTGCAGAGGTCCTGTCGGGTTGGCTGAGACAAATTCAATCAGTACTGGAGGCTCATCTTTAGTTTGCTCAATGCCAAATAAAGAACCCTGCCCTAAGATATGCTGAATGACGGATTGCTTGACTACACCACTGAGACGAATATTAATGAAGCCTGGTCCAGCAATTTCAAGGCTACTAATTACCTCTTTTAGCGGATCAAGCAGTTCAATTTCTGTTACTAATTGACCAGCTAATTCTTTAGGGTTCATCTTCCAAGACTTTGCGATTTGCATCGCAATATTGGTCGCAACATCCCCATGCTCCGCAACTTTGGGTCTTTCAAGACGAGGGACAGGGAAAGTTTGATGATCTAACTGCTGCTTTTGTGCAACTTGCATTAATCCTTCATGGATTAAGCGTTCTAAATGTCGTTGTGTTTGTACAAGCATGACAAAAATGGATTCCGTAGTGTATGCTAAAAAAATGCTATATAAATTTCAATCTAAAAATGCTGCAAATTGCCTAATGTTGGAAGATCTTACTAAAAAGATCTTTCAAACCCTTGGTAAAAATTTAGAACCTAAAGGTATTTTAACGGTTGATGAGTTACCGCACTTCATTAATCTACTCGAGACAGCAATTGAGCAAGATGTTATTGCCAGATCTAAGATGTCTAAAGATCAACTTGCTACTTCAGACCGACTTGGTCAAAGGGCTTTTCCTTTTCTGACATTACTTAAGTCTGCCAACAAATACCAAGATCATATTGTTTGGGGCGTCTAAAAACATCCCCTTCTATTTAGTTTGAATCAAAATTACTTGATACAGCTCTAATCGTATCTTCAACATTCCTAGCAGATCTATCGGCTAAATCATTCACTTGATCTAAGCCAATTTGTCCTACATTGAAATATTGAGCACTAGGGTTTGCAAGGTAGAAGCCTGAAACACTGGAAGCGGGATTCATAGCAAGTGATTCAGTCAACTCCATACCTATTTCATCCGCTTGCAATACTTCAAACATTCCCAATTTCACACTATGTTCAGGGCAGGCAGGGTACCCTGGTGCAGGTCGAATCCCTTGGTATTTTTCATCAATCATCTCATCATTACTGAGAGATTCGTCTGCCGCATAACCCCATAAATCTGTTCGAACCCGATAATGCATATACTCAGCAAAAGCTTCCGCTAAACGGTCTGCTAGCGCTTTAAGTAAAATCGCATTGTAATCATCATGGTCTCGAATGAATTCATCCACTTTAGCATCGACACCATGACCCGTAGTTACTGCGAACATGCCAACATAATCTTTCTTACCACTATCAAGTGGCGCCACATAATCGGCTAAACAACGATTCGGCCGCTTGAGGCCATCTACTACTGGGCGATCGGTTTGTTGTCTTAATTGATGCCAAGTTAATATTTTTTCAGTTCTTGATTCATCGCTAAATAAGACAATATCCTCGCCAACGCTACTTGCGGGATAAAATCCTACAACCGCATTCGCAGTGAGCCAGCGTCCTTGAACGAGGCGTTCGAGCATTTTTTGACCATCAGCAAAAACCTTAGTCGCAGACTCTCCAACAATTTCATCATCCAGAATTTTGGGGAACTTGCCAGCCAAATCCCAAGTTTGAAAAAATGGTGTCCAGTCAATAAATTTTGCAATTTCACTTAAATCGAAATTTTTAAACACGCGTCGACCAATAAATTTAGGGCTTGGTATCGCAAAATTTTCCCAGTCTAATTTCTCTGCGTTTTGGCTTGCCGCATCAAATGTGATTAATGGGGTTGCTTTTCTACTGGCATGTAATTGTCGTGTTTTTTCGTAGTCATCTTTAATGGACTGCAAGTACTGTTTTGCTGACTCATCAGATAGCAAACTAGATGCTACCGAAACAGATCTTGAAGCATCCGGCACATAGATAATAGGGCCATCATAGTGGGGCGCTATCTTCACTGCTGTATGGACTTTAGAAGTGGTTGCCCCACCAATCATCAAGGGGATATTTCTGGACCTAAAATAATCATCCTTTTGCATTTCTTGCGCAACATAAGTCATTTCTTCCAAGGATGGTGTAATCAACCCGGATAAGCCAATAATGTCTGCATTTTCATCTTTTGCTTTTTGCAAGATTTGATTACACGGCACCATGACACCCATGTTCACCACATCAAAGTTATTACACTGCAATACGACCGTTACAATATTTTTACCAATATCATGCACGTCCCCTTTAACAGTGGCCATGATGATTTTGCCTTTAGATCGTACGTCTCTACCTGCGGCTTCGTATTGACGTTTTTCTTCTTCAATATATGGAATCAAATGGGCCACAGCTTGTTTCATTACTCTGGCGCTCTTTACCACTTGAGGTAAAAACATTTTTCCAGCGCCAAATAACTCACCAACCACATTCATACCATCCATCAGTGGCCCTTCAATAACTTCAATTGGGCGACCACCGGCCTTTTCGATTTCAGCGCGGATTTCTTCTGTATCTTCAACAATAAAGTCAGTAATTCCTAGTACTAAGG
The DNA here is from genome assembly GCA_903889595.1 of uncultured beta proteobacterium. Taxonomy (GTDB): domain Bacteria; phylum Pseudomonadota; class Gammaproteobacteria; order Burkholderiales; family Burkholderiaceae; genus Polynucleobacter. Next base: position 400 of record CAISYI010000181.1, on the reverse strand, counting down.
CATGTGAAAGTCTTGCCCGGACAGGATCTTCTCGCCAAGCGAGTGTTTGTAATTGTTTAGTACCGCCACCTTTGTAGTTATCAGCAATTTCTAATAAACGCTCAGTAGTCGTTTTACCGTCTTTTTCTTTGAATCGATTAAGTACGACGTCTTCAACGCGCTCACGTAACTCCGGATCTAAATCTGCATAAACCCCAAGTTGACCAGCATTTACAATCCCCATATCCATACCAGCTGCAATGGCGTGATAAAGGAAGACAGTATGAATTGCCTCGCGTACATGGTCATTGCCACGGAAAGAGAAACTCACATTAGAAACGCCGCCACTTACTTTAGCACCGGGTAAATTTTCTTTAATCCATCTAGTCGCATTAATGAAATCTACTGCGTAATTGTCATG
>CAISYI010000180.1 GCA_903889595.1 uncultured beta proteobacterium | reverse complement strand
TGCCATACCTATTTTAGCGATCGGTATTCCTGTTTTGACCTATCTGCCAACTCTCTTTGCTCTTAACTTAAATCTAAAGTTAGGAAAAATGTATATTGCACTGAGAAAGTTAGAGGAAGAGGTTCTCGCTTTAGAGCAGTCCGAGAGAACACAACAAGATATCAAAAATACCTCGTCTAAACTTCATGAATTAGATCAGCAAATTTCAAAAATAAAAATACCTACCTTGCGTTCAGATAAATACTTTGAAATTAAAAGTTACATCGATGTGCTTAGGGTTCGACTCAATGAAATGGCTAAGTTATAAAATTAAAGTTAAATATTTTTCTGCAGTAAATAGCTTAATTTATCTAAATTTTGTTGTTGTTCAAGAGTATTTACAAAAGCTAATAACTCTTTAGATTGTGATCCCCCAATGACGGGGCCAATGAGGTCTAATGCTTTGTCGTAGACTTCAGCCTTTGTCATGGGATTTCTAGGCGTTCCTCTAACGGCGTCAACTCGCTCCGAAAATTTTCGACCATCTTTAAGTTCCACTTCGACAATTGCTACTCGAATTGGCATAAATTGATTGAGGTTCTCATCGCTGATTAAATTAACCTTGGCACGTTCTGCCAATATTTTGGTATCTTTCATACGATCTACATCATGCGCTGCTTTAAAAGAAGCATTCTTATCAAGTAACATAACAGCCATCATATGTTGTACACAAATGTCAGGCATTTCTCTATTATTTACAACTTTAGCGGCAGAGGGAGCCAAGCGTACATGCAGTTTTTCAACTTGGTCTGCATTAAACTTATTTTTCTGTTGGATGATATTGAGGGCGTCTAAGGGACCTTGAATCGGAGAGCCAACGGACCACTTCTTAATGTCAGTTAGGGCAATTTCATATTGAACGCCTAAATTTTCAATGAGTAAATTACTCTTAGCATTAGGGGCGTAAGCTAAAAAGAAGTTATCTGCACCACTAAAAATATCGTCAATACCATTCCAACCGGTATCTACTAGTAGCGTTGATGCTAAACCATTTCTAGCGGGCATTCCACCAAAGACAAAAGCTTTTTCAATATGGTCTTTATCTCTGCCCCATGCTGCAATTCCTGAAGATTGTTGGGCTGTGTAATCAAACACCCAGCGTATTTTTTGCGCATTGAATTTAGCAACACAAGCTGAGGCTGCTGCACTTCCAAACATGCCCGCAATACTATGAGAACTTTTGTGACTGGTGTAACTAAATTCAGGCCCACCCATAGCCATGAGTAGTCTTGTGCCAACGTCATAACCTAGCGTAACTGCTTTAACAAAATGATCGCCAGTAATTTTAAAAACTTCTGAACTGGCCATTGTTGCTGGCACGATTGAGCAACCAGGATGTGATCTAGAACGTCCGTGCGAATCATCGGTTTCGTCAGCGTGCCCCATCATACCGTTTGCAAGAGCTGCCTCCAAAGGCCCCGCCTTTAATTGAGTCCCCATTACAGTACATTTACCAGAGCTACCATGTCTTTTGATATAGTTAATACCAGAGACTCCAGGGGCTAGTTCAGAACCAGAAAGAATGGCAGAAAAAGTATCTAGGATGTGAAACTTCGCTTGTTCAAGAATTTCCTCCGGCAGTTTTTTGCTGAAGGCTTGACTCATATAGTTGCTTAAAAATTCCATTTCGGGGCTAATCGCCTCTTTTGCAAATAAATGCATCATAGGCACTGTGGTACCAGCGATTAAATAAGACGAATGAGTTAAAAATTGCCGACGTTTCATGGTTTATCTCCGATTATTTTTTAAATTTTTTGATATGTGTTAAAAATGAATTAACTAAATTTTAAGACCTATCCATCCACCATCATAAAATGTTTTTAAAGCTTGGGGAGCAAAAAATGAAAATTATTCAAATCATTATTGTTAACATTCTGATTTTTGTTACGGGCCATCTTCAAGCCCAGGAATTCCATCTGCAAAAAACATCGAGTTGGACAGTGAAAAATTTCCAATTTCATAATGGTCAGGTTCTACCAGAGTTGAAGTTGGCTTACATTACCCTAGGTAATCCTAATAATCCTGCTGTTCTGGTATTGCACGGCACGGCTGGGAGCGCAAAGGGGATGCTTAATCCGGGATTCGGTGGAGAACTATTTGGACCAGGTCAAGTATTAGACGCTTCGAAGTATTTTATTATTTTGACCGACGCAATCGGGACCGGAAACTCTAGTAAACCGTCTGACGGTTTAAAAGCAAAATTCCCAAACTATAATTACGATGACATGGTGAAGGCGCAACATGCGCTGGTCACTCAAGGACTTGGCATTAAACACCTTAAATTGGTGATGGGAAATTCCATGGGTGGGATGCAAACTTGGTTATGGACGATTCAATATCCTGAAATGATGGATTTAGCAATGCCGCTCGCTTCAAGTCCTGCTGCAATGTCTGGTAGAAACTGGCTTATGAGAAAGTTCATTGTGGACTCTATCAAGCAAGATCCACAGTGGGATGAGGGCAATTACACAAAGCAACCGTATAGTGCAAAATTTGCCACGACTTATTTTTCATTAGCCACAAGTGGCGGTACGTTAGGATTACAAAGATTAGCGTCTACCAGTGCCAAAGGAAATGAATTAATTGCGAATCGTTTTAAAGACTCGAATGTTCAAGATGCAAATGATCTCTTGTACCAATGGCAATCTTCGGAGGACTTTAATCCTGAGCCGGGCCTTGAAAAAATTAAAGCCAAATTATTAATTATTAATTCAGCTGACGATGAGCGCAACCTTCCAGAACTCGGTAAGGTCGAGTCTGCTCTTCCCAAATTAAAATCAGCCACTTATTATTTAATTCCAGCTAGTGAACAAACTAGCGGTCACGGTACAACAGGTCAAGCCAAGTGGTGGAAAGAGCAGCTATTAAAATTTTTAGAAAAATGAAATTTGAGTACTTATTTGGGTCGGTAGGTTAAGTTAAGACCTACGAGCCAAGTGAGTCCAGGACTTGTTTCGTAGTAATTTTTATTAGCTTCATTGACGATGACTGAGCCTACATAGGGACTGTTCCCTATGTTATCGAATCGTAAAAACTGCCTAAAGCTCCATTCGTTCCAAAGATTTTGATGCGAAAGTCGAAGACTGAATAAGTTGTAACTGGCAGTAGATTCACTATTTTGATCATTGGCAAAAATGGAACTACTGAACCTGTATTCAAGACCTGTTTCCCACTCCTTATCGGGACTGCGCCATGAAACCTCAGCATAGACCCTTTGCGGTGCGACGCCAGGCAAGGAGTTGCCAGCATTAACAGTCGTGAATGAGGACGGTGTAGAACATGTACTACTACTTTGACAAGTTAGGAAGTTATTTTGGTAGGTGGCATTGATTAAGCTAGCAGCGACCATGGTTCTGATTCCATGCTGCCACTGCTTTAACAGTTCTAATTCAAATCCTTGACGAAGCGTGTCGCCTACGTTTTGATAAATAGCTCTTCCACCCGTGTTGTTTTGTACGCCAATTTCATTGGCAGTATTGGCCTGAAAGACGGCCATTTTCAAGTAGGTGTCATTTGCTCTAAACTTAATTCCTGCTTCGATTTGTTGGCTTGCACTAGCCATCAAGCCAGTATTAAAACCAGTATTTGCACCATAGGAATAGGCGCTCTGTAAAAGAGTTGGCGTTTCAAAACCTCTTCCCATGGAGATGTAGGTATTGAGTTCTGGCGTGATTTGATAAAGTACCCCAGCGATAGGATTTGTACTCGAAAATTGGGTATCTCCGCTTTGATTGCCGTTGCTGAGGTAATTATCTTGCGAGCCCATCGCTACATAACTGTGGCGCAAACCTGCATAAATCTTCCAGTCATCATTCGGATTAAGCTCAGCTTGAATATACTGGTCAAAATTTTGTGCATAATTATTCTCATCCCGTTTAAGAGTTCCTGTTACACCGCACGTTGCAGTAGTGCCACAAACTGGGGATCCTGATGAACTAATGTAATTATTAAAGCCTAATCGACGCTCATTCAACCGATCATAGTTAGCACCAATCGAGACTTTTAATGACATGTCTGCAATTTCTTGTACATGACTATACCTGGTATCGAAGCCGAAATAATTCCAATCTAAATTGATTGCCCCACCGGAAGTAGTATTTGCATTTGCCCCTGTTTGACTGCTAATCGGTGTTGATAAGAATTGCTCTAAATTACGTTGACCCACATAACTGGTTACTTGTAATTGATTTTGTTGGTCGATTCGGTCAGTCCAATTAAAACCCGTTTGGGTTTGGGATAGACTTTTACGAGTGTTGTATAACAATGCGTTTGCGTTAGCAGCTTGTGGTGTCGTTGCGACTTGCGCGGCACTAAGTCCCTGTGGATCATAGGACAAGGGCATATTTAAATAATTAACAACCCAAGTTAATTTTTGATCATCATTAATTTTGATATCTGTTTTTAGATTAAATAAGTCGCGCGTGGCAGCGCTATGATCACGATAACCATCCGTTGAAAAACGACTTTGTTGTAAGAAGCTACCCCATTGATTGGTGCCATATGAAATTTGGTTATCACTTTTCCAATAACCAAAACTTCCCATTTCTAATGTTGGGCTAAAAAATATGCCTGGCTTGGCGCTTTGAGACTCAAGAAGTATTACACCACCAGAAGCATTACCATAAAGGGCTGAAAACGGACCTCGTAGAACCTCAATAGACTCTGCAGAACTTATATTTAAGTTACTGACTTGCGCGGAACCGTCCGGTCTGGATGCTGGGATGCCGTCAGCAATTATCCTTACACCATTCACACCACTAGGAGAGCGAGCACCAAAGCCGCGAATAGAAATTTGTTGATCTTGGGCATAATTTTGACGATTATTGGCAATTACACCGGGAACTGATTGCAAAGATTCAGAAAGATTGTTGTTTGGGTTCGACTTTTCAAATAAGGTCGATTGGGAAATCTTCGATACAGATACCGGAATTTCAAAACTATCTTGACTGTCCCGCGTGGCACTGACGACCATTTCTTCCAAAGAAATATCTTCAGCTATTGAGGATGTAGCGATAAAAATTGAAAAAAGTGGCCCTACATAAGTAATTACCCTGAAGAAAGAATAGCGTTTTAATGGCATCATAAGTCTCAATTTAGTATTTTTTAAAATATTTAAATTAGAGTTTAATATCAAATTCAAGTTTGAGAAAATTCATGTATAAAATAGAAACGATGTTTTTCATTAATTAATTAAAAAGACTTTCATTGGAGACAAAATGATTCGTAAGTTAATTCCCCTTATTGCTTTAATCGTTGTTCATGGCGCAAGTGCGCAAACTCCTGATGCTCCGCCGCCTTCTTGGAAACAGGGCATGAGTAGTGAGCAAAATAGTTCCCCACTTCATCCGTTTGCGCCAATTTTAACTGGCGTAGAAGCAAAAGACCTACCAATTTCAACTTTAAAAGTCCCTGCTGGTTTTAAAGTTGAAGTGTGGATGGAAGGGGTTACTAATGCACGATCTTTATTACAAAGTCCACAAGGCACCGTATATGTAAGTAACCGGATTGGTAAAAATGTTTACGCGATTGTAGAAAAAGACGGCAAACGTGTCATGAAAACAATTGCTAAGGGTCTTGATAC
>CAISYI010000179.1 GCA_903889595.1 uncultured beta proteobacterium | reverse complement strand
CAACAATTCCTTCTGGAATAAAAATCATGGCAAGGACAAACATTAAACCCATCACAAATGACCAACGTTCAGTATAGGAACTAATAATATTTTCTAAAGAGATGATGAGTGCTGAACCAATCACTGCACCGAAAACAGTACCTATTCCACCCATAATTGCCATCAATAAACCTTTGACTGACTGGGCAAGTGAGACGCTAGAAGAGCTCACAAAGCTATTAAAAAGGGCATATAAAACGCCTGCAATTCCTGCCACAAATGATGAAATCACGAAACCAATAATCAAATGGAGCGTGGTGTTGTAACCGAGACTTCGCATCCTTGATTCACTCTCACGGATACCTCTCAAAGTTAGGCCAAAGGGCGATTTGACAAAACGTAAAATAGCAAACCCAACCACCAACAAAACTATAAAACTAAAGTAATAAAAGTGCTCTGGATTTTGTAACCAGTCTGGACGAATATTCCCCCTAAGCCCGTTTTCACCACCAGTAACGGAAGTCCAGCGTTGACAAACACCCCAAACAATCATGCCGAGAGCAAGTGTTAACAGTAAAAAATAGACGCCACTGGTACGAACTGCCAGCACTGCGAAGACCAAGCCAATTAGAGTTGACATACCAATCCCGAGTAAGACGGCAGTATATGGGTCATAGTTATCAACAGTTACAAAATAAATGGCCGTATAAGCCGCAGCCCCGAAAATAGCTCCATGACAGAGTGATGTTCTACCAGCATATCCAGCCAAAATATCAATCGAGATTGCAAAAATTGAATAAATAAAAGTAAGTGTCATTAAGCTTAAGAAGTATGGATGTACCAAAGAAGGCAAAATCAAACACAGCAGGATAAGCAGAAGTATTCCAAATTTAGAGGCAAAGTGCTTTAGTAACATTTTTAAATTGGCTTTCCAAATAATCCGTTAGGTCTAAAAGCAAGTAATAAAGCCATCGGACCAAAAATGACAAAATACGATAACTCAGGAAAGGAGACTTGCCCAAAGGTAGAGAGTAATGCGACCGTCAAACTCCCAATCGCAGCACCGATTAAACTACCGCGACCACCGATAATTACTACAGCCAAGCTATAAACCAAAATTTCTGAGTCCGCAGTTGGATAAAGCGATAAGAAAGCACCACCAAGTGATCCAGCAATTGCAGCTAAGGCCATACCAATCATGAAAGTAACTGTAAATATTTGTCGAATATTGACGCCCATAGCCTCAACTGTTTCAGGATCGTCAACCCCTGCACGTATTAAAGCTCCCAACTTCGTGCGATTAATCAGATAATTCAGACCCCAAAATATTAAGATGCCCATGAACAACACAAATAATCGATATTTTGGGTAGGTAATTCCAAACAGCTCCATCGGACCTTGAAGAAACTCTGGTGTTGGAACAGATAAGCTGTCTCCACCAAAAATGACCAAAGAGATATCGTTGACCATCAAAGCAATGCCAAGGGACATTAATACTTGCCGAAGCTCTGCCCCTTTGGCAAACTTCAATAAAAATTGCTCAAAAACTCCCATAATAGCCAAACTTACTATAGAGGCGCAAATCCCTAAAAAGAAACTATTGGTTTGGCTAGTGACCACATATGCCACATATCCGCCCAAGAGATAAAAGGCTCCATGAGCAAGGTTAACGATTCGCATTAATCCAAATACTAAAGTGAAACCACTTCCCACGATAAAAAGTAGTGCTGCAAAAGTGAATGCATTTAATAATTGGAATAGGAATAATGACATATTGATCGCTTATCTTTACTTTGATGTTTGGCTATACCAGTTATAAATTTGCTCACCCGTCATATGAACCACACCGGCATGTTTATTGATGTGTTCGTAAACTTTTTTCAAGTAAGCAATACGGAAAGGTTGTCCACTAATATAAGGATGAATAGCAATCGATAAAATTTTTGGTCTTTCTTCGGCTTCTAAATAATATTGATCAAATGTATCAATACATTTTTGTGTCCAATAAGCAGCTTCATGATGTTGCACAATCATCATTGGGATATCGTTGTTCTCAACCGTATACGGCAATGTCACTAACGGACCATTAGCTGTTTTAATAGTGGTTGGTTCATCGTCATAGGGATAATCACCAATATATTTAACACCAGCCGCAGCTAATAAATCAGGGGTTTCAAAAGTCTGAGTCAAACCAGGCCCTAACCATCCAACAGGACGTTTACCTGTAAAAGTCTCAATAGTAGACATTGATTTAGCAATCATCTCTTCTTGATTTTCAACCTTATGAATCGGCATTTGCTCATAAGAATGCCCCATAAATTCCCAATTAGACTTCAAACATGCTTCAGCCACCCTTGGGTAATCCAAACATACTCGCGCATTAAGCGCTAAAGTCGGCGTAATGTTCATCGAATCATACAAGGCCTTAAACCGCCAAAAGCCGACTCGCATTCCATATTCGTGCCAAGCCCAATTGGGTACATCAGGCAATAATGGCAATCCAGTTGGCGCAGGAATTACCTGACGTGCCATAGGTCTGGCAATATCCCAAACCTCTAAATTAACAATTGACCAAACAATCACTTTTGCATTGCCTGGGAATTTTAAGGGTGGACGATCAACAATTGCTGAAAATTCAGTACGTTCACTCGGTGACATTGCCATCTTTTTTCTCCTATTTTATTTAATTTTTATTTACAAAAATTGCTATAGCCAAGTTTTAGAATTTGATCAACGGAACAATACAAAAAACCTGCTCCTTGATTTTCCCATTTTGCGCAGGTTTGAGGATTTCCAGGAATCCCCCAAGACCTTTGTGCTTGATTCAGACTACTTACTACTACATCAACACTTTGCCACAAAAGCGGGTTGGTTTGATCACCATGCAACCCGAGGCTATGTGATAAATCATTTGGCCCAATTAAAAACGCATCTGTGAACTGATTATTGGCTAAATCATTGATATTTTTAACTGATGGCACTGATTCAATTTGGGCAATTTTAAAAATTTCCCTGGCTTGTGATTTACCAACATAATCCACCACGTCACTGATCATCATGAGTTGCTCTGCTGTCTCGACGTGAGGTGAAATAAGTCCATCAATACCGCGGTCCAAATACCTGATCAATACTTCAGCTTGTAATGACTCACTTCTTAAGACAGCGAACATCCCATGAGAATGAATCGCTCTTACCATGGGCGTGATGCTTTCCAGATTGATGGCAGTTCTTTCACAATCAATAAAAACACACTCTGCTCCTGCCCGAGCTAATGAGTCGATAACATCAATCGATGCACCACCCGCATTAATCATCCAGAGTAAGTCTTTAGATTTCAGACGCTCTTTAAGTGAGACTGTGTTTTTCATGAGATTTTTAATTCAGGTAATTGCATTACTTCTGTAGATGTCATCACGAATCCAAAGGCCGTTTTAATACAGAGTAAAGCAGCGTCATGTAGGCTCGGATCATCCATCGTATCAACACAATCACTTGGCACAATAACGGCATAATCCATTGAGCATGCAGCAGTCACCGTAGATAACACACAACTATTAGTATTCACACCCGTAATGATCAAAGTATTAATGTTGTGGGTCTTCAGTAAGAACTCGAGATCTGTGGCGACAAAACAGTTATAACGCTTTTTGGTATCTACGACAAAATCCCTATCCGGCTCATAGATACCTGGCATGATTTCACAGCCAGGCATACCGATGAGATTATGTTTCATAACGTTTTTTCTAGGATTATTTGGATCCGCTGCGCGGGTTCGCCAAAAAGCATTCATCCTAATTTCATTTGCATCACGATAACGTGTTACTAAATGAATCACAGGAATAGCACTTTTTCTTGCCCAGCCCATCAGAGCAATATTTTTATCAATAACGGCCTTTGCCACTTCAGGACTTGCTGGCATGGTCGCTACCGACATATCGAGATGTCCGCGATGTAAATCAATCCCAACTACTGCAGCTCTAATCTTATCGACCCCAAAATTAATCATAGAGTGACCTAAAAGCCGCCGTTAACAGTTGATTTTAAAAGTTTAGCCTGATAAATTCCAAACTGATCAGCTAACCAATCTGCCAAAATTTCTTGACCGATTGTCGGGTTGTCATGCTGACAATGTTCTGCGCCAGTCTCTTCTTCTTCCAGCAAGCGAAGAGTACAGTTCACACCCTTTGATTGGCCATAGTCATATACTTTTTTAGCTTGGGATACCGTTAATACATCATGACCACCATGCATAATCAAATAAGGGCATTGCATATTTTCTAAATGACCATCTAAAGTAAAAGCTTTTGCTTTTTCCATTGAAGATTTCATACTGTCACACCCAAATACCCACTTAATATGAGTCGCTAAACCATGGTCCTCTGCTGCACCACCCCACATGTCGGTAATCGCAAAAACTGCGCCATGAGAAATACAGGCTGCTAAGCGATGTTCATAGCATGCCGCTCTTGCAGCATAGATGCCACCTAAACTAGAACCACATACTGCAATCTTAGAAACATCAACGTCATTTCGGGTCTCTAAATAATCAATGCAGTACCCAATTGGTACTTCAGTATCAGGACGATTCACTAAACCCTGCCTACGAAGCGCACCGCCTTGTCCAGGGCCATCGATCATCAATACGGAAATTCCTCTTTGCAAACAACCATGCGCCTGCATAAACCACATCTCATCTTTAATCGAATCTAAGCCACCCATACAAATTAATACTGGCAGCTTATCCCCTGGAAAGGGAGCTCTAACAAAATAAGCAGGTAACGTTGCACCATTCTCATAAGGGATATCAACGATCTCGCCGGGGGGATTTAAATATTTCAAATAACCGTAACTAGATTTCTCCATTAATGTAAAAGTCTCAAGTCTTCTTGGATCTTTTGGTAATAGGAAAAACTCTGCCTGACGATAATAGTCAGCCGCTCTCTTAAAACAATTGGAGGCAGTAACAATATGGTTTTTTGATTCTGCTTCTAAAGCCCTATCAAAGTTTCTGTCAGCAATATGTTTCCATTCCTTATGCCAACTTTCTTCACTAGTGGGATCAATTCTAGACGCCGCCTGAAATACTTCACTAACTGCTCCGCCACCTTCTTGCGTTTCACCTAAGCCACGTCGAAACTGATAGGAAAACCACGGGGAAGCTGGCCAATGATGCCAGCCGTAGGGTTCATAGTGCGCCAAGGGGTTACTCGTGATTTTGTCGATTGCATTATCAATATCTAAATCCACAGGCTTTTTATTGCTGACGTCCATTAAAATTTCCTAATTAAAGTTTTGTAGAGCATTTGATCATTATGCTTTAGATTAAAAGCAAGCAATAGTTTCCAATCTATCTTAGCACCAAATAACACTCAATTCACCTAAATGGTGCATTGAGATAATCACGTGATTTTGAAAGGTTTCAAAGGAAAGTTAGCGTCCTCATTGCAAGTTAAATTTACGCTAAAAAACTCATCGACCTTTTAGAAGAATTAACTTCACTCTAAATAGATATTGTTCTCACGAACTACTTGCTCATATTTTTTTAATTCTGATTTAACTAGCTCTGCAAAATGCTCTTGTGAGTTTGGGGCCACGATAACACCCCTAGAAGTAGCAAGGTCTCGAAATTCTTTTTCTTGAATAATTTTAGTAATCTCTAGATTTAACTTACTAACGATAGAACTAGGGGTCCCTGCAGGAACGAATATCCCTTGCCAGCCATCACAATCAAAGCCGGGATATTTCTGCGCAATGGTTGGTACATTCGGCAAAGATTCCAAGACTTTACTTCCCCCGGTTGCAATTGGGATTAACTTGCCAGCTTTAATAAGTTCTAAAGTGGTTGTGGTTGTATCAAAAGCCATTTGAATATCTCCAGCCATGAGAGCCGTCAACATTTGTCCAGATCCCCGATATTGAATATGGGTTGCATCGATATTAGCCGCCTTTTTTAGCATCGCCATGGCCAAATGAGGGCCAGAACCATTGCCGTAAGAGCCGTAATTGAATTTCTTTGGATTATTTTTAACTACTTCCACTAACTCCGTTAAATTTTTGGCAGGAAAGTCTGGGCCTACAAGCAAAATATAACTAATTGAAAGTGTTTGCGCTACAGGAATTAAATCCTTCTCAGTATTGAAGGATAATTTTTGCACGAAGGGATTAATCGTAATTTGTGAGGCAGTATTTAAAAGCGTATAACCATCTGCAGGAGCTCGCGCAGTTGCCTCAGCAGCAATCGTGCCAGCAGCGCCCACTTTATTTTCAAAAACGAATGGTTGTTTGAGTACTTTTTGTAGCTTTGAACTAATTGCCCTACCATATAAATCGACGGAAGAGCCCGCAGGGTATCCTGTTAGCATTTTCACTGGCCGATTAGGATACTCCTGAGCAATAACAGCAGAGATTCCAATCCAACACGTTAATAAAAAGATTAATGAAT
>CAISYI010000178.1 GCA_903889595.1 uncultured beta proteobacterium | reverse complement strand
GTTCGATTATCAATCATTGGAAATCTCCTTTTTAAGTTTATTCTCAGTTGGCCTCCACAGCCATCAGGTTTATTTAGGTGATAAATTGATTCTGGTCTCATTCCAAATTAAAACTACTGTGGAATACCCTACTCACAATTGGCTTGAATTCAATCTGTCCTTTAAAAGGATATTTCAATAAGCGCTCTTCAATTTGTGCTTCCTAGTTTTTTCAGCATAATGCTCCTTTTATAAATTTTGTCAGATTTATTACATTTGCCAACTTGAACATGTCACATATCAACAAATTAAGAATAATCTTAAAAAAATAATGGCGTGTTGATATGGGGACCCAGATGACTCAATTGACCTACTTAATCGCAATAGAAAAATTAAAGACAGATGAGTCTACGAATTTTCTAGACATGAAGAGCCTATCTTGTGTCGATCATGACAAGTTGTTTGAGGATATTAAATTTTGGAAAGTTCACAGAATCCATGAATTTAATTTAAAAAAGATCAATCCAAAAAAAACTTACTTGGGTTCTGATTGCAAAAATAATAATTAACCTACTTCTTTACTTTCAAATATGAACGAGGAAATACTGATGAACTTAACCGCTAATAGCCTTGACCTGAATAACTGTAAACCAAATAATAAAATTTTTGATGTTTTGTTCAACATTGTCCGAGAAGATATTTGGCCAGAGCTTGTTAAAAATCATGTGATTGCCCCTCGCTTTGAAATGGAGACTTATCAAATTTACCGTTTAGCCCAACTTTTAGTCACTGATTACTCTGAGCTTCCGGAACAAATATTACATACCTATTATGAAAATAATCATTTTTCCCTAGGTAACTTCTATTCATTTGTGATTGGTCCTTTAGCTGGTCACTTAGGTGATTTATGTGCTGAAGATATTTTTAATGAATTTGAAGTGACTAATGCTTTGAACAGAGCATTTGTGTTTTTCAAAAAAATTCGCCTGTTGGCTTCTAGTAATTACTTAGGTAACTCGCCAAGAGTAACTGTCGCCAATATGCCTGGAGAAAAACATATTATTTCAAGTGTGATTGATTACGAGATTCTTTGGCAAGCAGGTATGAATGTTCATCTGAATTTTTCAAAAACAGATAATGAACTTCTCACCTATATTAACGGCAACAAGGTGGATGTTTTAGATTTATCCCAAAGTCCAATTCACTATAAAGTCGATCAACTACCTCGTTTAAAAACCTTAGTTAAGCAAATTCATGAATTTTCAGCCAATCCTAAAATACAGGTGATGCTCAAAGGAAAAGGTTTTTCCACTATATCAAAGCAACAAGAAAGCATTGGCGCCGATATCATCTGTAATGTGTCCAATGAGCTAGAAAAAAATGTCATGGATATATTTAATCGATCACTCAATGTGTTACTTCCCGAACAACTTTTGAATAAGATCTAGCCAATCCCTTGATCCAAACTGTCCTTTAAACCCACGTTTCATTACACAGGGATTAGTTCAACGTCGCTTAAATCGATACTCACTACCCAATATGTAAACGTCCTTTAAAAGGACATTTCACCACACAAAGGAATCAAGCGTCTAAGTATTAGACGCTGAGCTTTTTTTGTTGATGGGAGTCGCGTGAGTCGCTCATAGTCCAAACGGGAAGACAGGATCCATCATCCCCACTTTTAGGATCCCAACACTAGATCATTGTTCCGCACAGAACAGGCATTAAAAAACCCCCACTAACCAGTGAGGGTTTCTGAGATTCTTGGTGGCCCGGGGCGGAATCGAACCACCGACACAAGGATTTTCAATCCTCTGCTCTACCGACTGAGCTACCAGGCCATAATCGAATATTATAACTGAAGTTCAAATAGAGATAAAGAACTTAGAGGACACCATAGTATATTTACCTCGTAATTTACTTTCAATCTGAATATGTTCTTTGATTGTTGTACCTTTAAATTTAGCTAGTTAGTTATTCTGGAATTAATTTCCATTATTGCCAGCTTTTCGAACATCAATCCCAAGAGCCTTTAACTTTCTATACAAATGAGTTCTCTCAAGACCGGTATACTCTGAGACTTTCGTCATACTACCGCCGGTTTTCTTAAGGTGATACTCGAAATATGCCTTCTCAAAAATATCTCGGGCTTCTCGAAGTGGCAAATCAAAATGACCTGGACCTAACTCTGCATCAGCGCTACTTGGAGATGCAAACTCACCATCCGTGAGTTGCCTTGAAGAATCAGATACATTAGATTTTTCACCAGTATTAACAAGCATCGTTGTTGAATATTCTTTAATGACGTTTGAACTCGTCTTAAAAACATCATCTTTAGGTAAAACTCTTTCTAAAGCTTGATTAACTGTTTTTAGCAACTTCTGTAAAGCAATTGGCTTTTCCAAAAAGTTACAAGCTCCAATTCGGGTTGCCTCTACAGCAGTATCAATGGTTGCATGCCCTGACATCATTACTACTGGCATCGTCAACTTATTATCTTTTGACCACTCTTTTAAAAGTGTTACACCATCGGTATCTGGCCTCCAAATATCTAGCAACCCAAGATCAGGTTGAAGTTGATCACGCACGGTCCTCGCTTGTTGTGCGTTCTCTGCAGAATAAACCACGTGACCTTCATCGCTTAATATCTCGTTAAGCAATTCTCGGATTCCCATTTCGTCATCAACTACTAATATATTTGCCATTCTTTTTCTTCCTGTAAAACAATTTTAATACTTCATTAATCCAAATAATTCATTTAGCAAGTTAAGCCAATTTTTGAAACAAAATTGAAATTCTTGCGCCGCGAATCACTTCTTTCCTCATTCTATTTTTTAACTCTATTCTTGCCCCATGCTCATCAACAATTTTCTTTACTACAGCAAGGCCTAAACCAGTTCCTTTTGATTTTGAGGTGATGTAGGGCTCAAAAGCTCTGCTAAGAATTCGAGGTGAGAATCCTGGACCATTATCAGCAACCGAAAACCTTACTAATTTTTCGATATTTCCTAAGTGGTCTTCATGACTAACCGTTTCTGTTTTTATTTCAATCTCTGGTTCAGAGTGAATTTCAGTGGCTGCGTCTAGTGCGTTTTGTAGTATGTTATGAATAACTTGTCTGAGCTGAGTCTGGTCACCAACAATATGGGGACAATTTACATCTAACTTTAAATCGATATGATTGTTTTCATATAAACCCATAATTTGATTGATCAATTGATTCAAATCAATTTCTTGCATATTGGGCGTTTGTTTTTTCCCAAAGTCTCTAAAATTATTTACCATCGTCTTCATGGCTTGGACTTGGTGAATTATCGTATTTGTAAGCTTTACAACAATGTCCTCTTGCTCAGTCGGAATTTTCCCAGCCAACTTTTGGTAAATTCTTTCTGCAGATAACTGAATGGGTGTTAATGGGTTTTTTATTTCATGTGCCAAGCGCTGAGCAACTTCTCCCCAGGCAAGCGCACGTTGAGCAGAAATGACCTCTGTAATGTCATCAAACACAATAATATATTGTTTTCCAATCAACTCGGTTCCTCGAGTTAGAAGTGTAGGGATTGTTTTATCCTCATCCAAAGGATTGTCATATAAGGTGAGTTGTCTTTGCCAAGAGGGCTGAGTACCTGAGTTTGAATTCTGGCCATCTTCACCCCCAATCGAAATTAAATTTGCTTTAAAAGCTTCTTTAATATTAGTTTCGAAGAATAATAGCTCTGGAATGGAGCTCAGTGATTTACCAATCACAAGGGTTAAATCTCGCTCTAAAATTCTTTTGGCACCCTCATTGGCTACTAGTAATTGAAAGT
The DNA here is from genome assembly GCA_903889595.1 of uncultured beta proteobacterium. Lineage (GTDB taxonomy): Bacteria > Pseudomonadota > Gammaproteobacteria > Burkholderiales > Burkholderiaceae > Polynucleobacter. The sequence goes on along the minus strand of CAISYI010000178.1, from coordinate 33,820 downwards.
CTTGATCAAAAACACAAACTCCAGCTGTCAAATTAGTAAGAACAGACTCTGAAAAATCTTTAGACTCTTGCAATGATTGACGAGTTTCTCGAAGCTGTTTAGTCATATTGTTAAATTGACGGGTGAGCATTCCTAATTCATCATTTGAATTAATTTCTGGCTTTGGCGATAAGTCTCCTTGTGCAACCGCTTGCGTACCCCTTAGCAACATTAACAAGGGTTGTGCCAATTGACGACCTAAAATTAAGGCTAAAGTTATTGCAACAAACAGTGCTGTGAACATTGTTAAAGTTAAAGAGCCTATATACATTTTGCGCAGACCAGCGCGACTCAATGACTTTTCTTGATACTCGCTATACGCATTTTGAATAGTTTTGGCATTTTCAGCTAATTCAATGGGTATCTTTTTGGTTAGCTTAATTATTTTTTTATTTGGCAGTTGATATAAGGCAACATAACGGTAATTATCGACTCCTTTACCCCCGCCAAAATCATCAACCAGTGCAACCTTGCCGTCCCTTTTTAAGATTGGCAATGAATCTATATAAGCATAATTTTCAATTAATGCCTCTGATGTACAAGCTTTTGTTAAAAGTTGAGAGCCCTGATCAGTGAGAATTTCTATGCCAAGTAAATCAAATTGATTACACAATAAATTTTGTTGGGCTTCACTAAAATTATCTGCTGAAATTCTCGGAATAATTGTCAAGCCGGTGTTTAAAAAATCCTTCTGCCCCATCTCAAAAGAATTCCTCCCTAAACTTAAGCCTGCATCAAGAGCAGATTCAACATTAAGGTCAAACCATGATTCAATACTCCTACCTACGAATTGAAGGGAAACAGAATATAAAATAGCACCTGGCAACACCCCAACCAACCCAAAAATCATCGCTAACTTAACAATTAATCTTGTACCAAAATAACCTTGGCGCCAACGGATTGTTAATTTAATAACTAAGCCAATAATCAACAGTAACAGTGCAATACCAAAGATGATATTTGCGGCATACAACCATACAAAATATTGACCTAGAATTTGTGCATCGGCGCTAATTCCTGTTAACAGGCTAATCAAAAGAATAGCCAATATCAACACAACAATAATAAACGCTGATAAGTCTCGCTTTAATCGGTATTGGTCATTAAATGACTTATTCGAAGTGGAGGGGGCTAATATCTTCATTTACTATTTGGTACTCTATAGTGGGGTGTAAATGAGAAGGCGTGTTTTTCACTAGAAAGATTCCATTCCCTTGCATTCAAAGCATTAATCTGAAATGGTTTCGGCAATTGACTTAAGTCAAGGCGCATCCGAATGACCCCTTGGTAGGTTTTATTATTGTCCAGTGCCAAAAGCTCTGCCACCTGCCAACCGCCAATTGATCCCAACTGTAAAAGAGCTTCCTCTAAAGTGCTAGTTGAAATAGTTAAACCCCCACCATTGATTTTATATTGTTGCGTGAGTGGTTGATAAGATAGTCTAATGTTTTTCATCGCTTGAATTGGACGCTCTTCAAACCAATACCAACGTCCTCTTACAACCTCAAACTCTACTAAAAAATGAAAAGTAACGCCTTTTCTCACAGCGTCACCTAACTCGGTAGGTAAGTCTATCTGGTACGAAGCATTTAAGACCCAATTTGATTCAGCAGGTTCGAATTGAATTTGTCTTAGCTTTATTCCTTCAGCAAATACTTGCACGCTGATTAGTCCTAAAATCAGAGTCAGTATTATTAAAAGTTGTTTTCGCCAAAAAATCATTATTTTTTCTGCAGTAACCCGTAAAAGAAGCCATCATGCCATTTATTAGGCAATAGCTGCCCTAAACAATCTAATCTTATTGCATCATCAAAGGTCTTCATCAACCATTGCAGTTGATTCTCACCTTCCTCAGGAAAGATTGAGCACGTTACATACAAGAGAAAACCACCTGGTTTTAGTACAGTCCATAAATTTCCTAAGATTTTCTTTTGAGTAATCGAAAGCTGTTGAAAATCCTCATCTCTTCTCAATTCTAAGATATCTGGGTGTCTTCTTACAATCCCACTAGCTGAACAGGGGACATCGGCCAAAACGGCATCAAAACCATCACCATTCCACCAAGTTGATAACTCACAGGCATCTCCTTCAACTAAGTTGGATGAAAGCCCAAGTCGACTTAAATTTTCCTGAACTCTAGTTAATCTGGATGCGTCAAATTCAAGGCTTTTTAAATTTATAGTATTTAACTCTAATAAATGGGTAGTTTTTCCACCTGGGGCACAACATGCATCTAAAACTATTTGCTCTGGTTTTAACGGTAATAAATGAGCAGCAAATTGAGCGCCTAGGTCTTGGATACTAAAGTAACCTAAGTCATATCCTGGTAATAGCTGAACAGGGGTCGAGTGAGCTAGCCTAATAGCCTCTGGAGCCAGCTTCATTAGGTCAAGGGGAATATCAACGGTCTCAATACTCTCACTTTGAAGTAAGTTTTGATATTCTTGCCTTGTAATTTTTGAAGTATTCACACGCAAATAAAAGCCTGGTTCATGTAAGTTCGTCTCAAGAATACCTCGCCAATCTTTTGGATAAGCTCTTTTCATGCGTTTAATCCACCACTGTTGATAATACGGAACATCATCATTAACAGGACCAATAAATAATTGTGGGTTTTCTACGCAACGCCTCATCACAGCATTAACCATGCCTTTGGCAAATTGTGTTTTGGTTGATAAGGTGGCAGCATTTACAGCCTCATTAACTAAAGTATGCGAGTTATATTGATTAGGAGAGTCTGGAAGTAATACGCTTGCTGCAACGAGTAGTAAGTTTTCTACTTCGATTTCAGGCTCTTTGTTAATAAACTCGTAAATCACACGTAACAAGCGTGCTTTATGCCGAAGAGTTGTGAATGTAAAGCTTTGGACAGCAGACCGCAACTCTTTGGGTAGAGTCACAAAACTTTCTGTCAAGGTTGTACCGATTTCTAGGGCATTTAAAGCCTCGGCAGAATATTGAAGAATTTGACTTAGGTTAGCTCCCTTTAACTCACTCGGTACGTTGCTTAACTCGGATTTGGGTGTTGTTTTTGCCTTATTCACTAATTTGGATAGATTCCTGTTTTAGACATTTGTAAAAGTTTGCTGACCCGTTCTTCTGTGTCAGGATGTGTTGAAAATAAACCACGTAAACCACCAGCTGATAGTGGATTCATAATCATCATTTGCGCGACTGCAGGGTGCTCCTCAATCGCCTGAAAAGGAATGCCCTTAACATAACTCTCAATTTTTCTTAACGCCATTGCCAGTGCTTCAGGATCACCACTTATTTCTCCACCACCACGATCTGCTTCGTATTCCCTTGCTCTTGAAATAGTCATTTGAATTAAACTAGCCGCCAAAGGCGCTAAAAACATGACTAATATTCCCGCAATTGGATTCGATCTGCCTTGACTATCTCTTGGACTAAAAAACATCGCAAAGTTTGCCAAGCTTGAAATTGCTCCAGCCATTGTTGCAGCAATCGTTGAAATTAAAATATCACGATGTTTAACATGGGAGAGTTCATGGGCCATGACACCGCGAAGCTCCTTTTCTGTCAAAATACTTAAAATCCCCGTAGTAGCTGCTACAGCTGCATTTTCTGGGTTTCGTCCGGTGGCAAACGCATTGGGTGCATCTTCTTCAATAATATACACCTTCGGCATTGGTAAACCCGCCTTTTGAGATAACTCTCTAACTATTTGATAATATTTTGGATAGTTTGTTTCATTTACCGGGCTGGCTCCCACCATTCGTAGGACCATCTTGTCTGAATTCCAATAGCTAAAGAAATTCATGCCAACGGCCATCAGAAAAGCTAAGATAATTCCTTGAGCGCCACCTAATACGCCTCCAACAAAGATAAACAATGCAGTAATAACGGCCATTAATATTGCGGTTTTAGCTAAGTTAAACATTTTTTCTCCCATCGTTTTTGCGGATCAATTATTTAACAATATAACAAATATTTTTACTTAAATATTTCACCAATATGAATTGCGTTAGTTTGCATAAATTGCTTAGCGCTCATTCTTTTTGAACCTGCTTTTTGCAGTTCTATTATTCTAAGTACTCCCGTGCCACAAGCAATTTCAATTCCGTAATCATTGATTTCTAACACTTCCCCTGGCTTTGCGCTTTTACCCTGGGTCCTTATAAGAGAAATATCTTCGCACAACCATAACTTATAAAGCGTCTCCATCAAATGAGTAAACGCAACGGGGCTTGGGTTTAATGCACGAATTTGACGATCAATAACTTTTGCGTCTAAATCCCAATCAATTAAGGCTTCCTCTTTGAGTATTTTTTGAGCATAAGTAACGCCTATTTCTGATTGATCTTGCCAAACCAAATCTTCTCCTCTTGCAATACTATCCAAAGTTTCATTTAATAACCTTGCCCCTTGAAGTGCTAAGCGATCATGTAGAGTTTGGGTCGTATCGAAGTTTTGTATTGCTAGACTTTCATACGCAATGATCGGACCAGTATCTAGGCCTTCGGCCATTTTCATAATGCACGTGCCTGTTTGATCATCTCCGCTCCATATAGCGCGATGGATAGGAGCTGCGCCGCGCCAACGTGGCAATAAAGATGCATGAACATTGATACAACCCACCTTAGACTTAGACTGCGCTAAGTCTAATAACCATTTCGGTAAGATCAAACCATAGGCTGCTACAACCATGACATCAAAGTCTAAATCCTCTAAATACAATTTAGCATTTTGAGCTTCTTCTGGATATTTACCGTCAAGCTTTAATGAGGTAGGTTGCAATAACGAAATATTTTTTTCAAGTGCAACTTCTTTTACAGGGCTCGGATGAATCTTTAGACCTCTTCCAGATGGTCTATCTGGTTGGGTCATCACAAGGGACACATGGTGTGGCGTTTTTAGAATGCCACACAGAATGGTTTTTGCAAACTCTGGTGTTCCAGCATAAACTATTTTTAAAGGACTCAAGGTACCTCCATACTTGGTAAGATTGCCCATTGCACCTTGAGTGGTGGTGCATTTTTATTACTCGTCCAAGGAATTGAGGCAACACCCTTTACAGGTGCTTTTGCATATAGCTCCATTACCTTCGCAGAAGGTGGGTGTCCACCACGCCACCACTTACCGGAAGGGGTTGGAGCGTAATCCATGAGGATTAACAAAGGCTTTTTTCTATCCACATCAGTTAACCAAGGTGACTCTAGGTCATTTGCATCAATCCAGGCTTTAATATTTCTACCTTGTGAAACAGGGTCATTAATAATCACATTACCTATGATCCAAGTATCTCCGGCAATGAGACCGATTGGTTCGCCGTGGGTAATAGCACTATTTTCTTGCCATCGCAAATTAATCTCTTCACTTAACTTTTTGCTAGGGAAATTTCCACGACCTTGTTTTCCTAGATAATCAGCACCAGGCCCAACGATGAGGCCATATCCAATTGCAAATATCAAGTGTAGCCATAATATTTTTTTTACAAACTTGATTACATCAATCTCTCTAGCAACCATCGCACCAAGGATGCCAATTCCAAGATAAAAAGTAACCGCCCACTTAGCTTCAATTTTTTGCCCAAATAGGATGCCGATTAAAAGCGCAACAAAGGTTGGACCAAGCGCAAAGAAAATTAAAAATACTCGATCTTTTTGCGGAAATCTTTGCCACCACGTAATTTTTAAATCCTTTTGTGACTCGAGCACTTGTTTTGATTCATCTGAGTTTTTGCTTAATTTAATGAGCAAGTAAATGGCTATGAAGACGGGTGAGACTCTTAAAACCTGCGTCAATAAAAATCCATTAAATAAATCAATGAGCTTGGTGACATAGGTTGATGAATCAGTTAATGATTCTCTAGCATAGAAAAGCGGTCCTTGACCGAAAGAGGTCTGCTCATAAAGCCAATACAAATGGGGGCTCATGATCAAAAGACAAACTCCGATACTAATAAAAAGACCAAGTAATGCGTTCTTTTTTAAAAATCTTTTTTCGAATAAAAAGTGAACTAATAAAACGATAATTTGTACTACTGCACTATATTTACTTAAAAGTGCAAGTCCTGTAAAAAGTCCCATCAAGATCCAAAAAAAGAAGTACGTTTTATTTTGGAGAGTGTCGAACTCAGTATTTCGTTCAATTACCCAGGCTGAATAATAAAAATAAAACATAGCTGCAATTGACCAAAGTTGCATACTATTATGGTTGTAATCTCCACCACGAACGGTGTAATAGAGAATTAATGATCCAGATAAAACAAACACTAGCGGTGCATAAGATGGAATTAAATCCCTACTTTGCTTACATATTTTTATGTATAAGTTGTAAACAATCCATTTAGAAAAAACGACGCTAGTAAATCCTAATGCAAATGGTAACCAAATTACCTTGCCAAAAACCATTGTCAGAGGGAACATAATCCATGATGGTAGCGGTGGATGTTTTTGATAGCCCCACTCAAAGGAACTCGCCCATACCAGCTCTTCCATATTGTCCCATTCAGGGGCATTTCGAATTAATAGCGTAGTAAAAAACCAAATACAGGCTATTAGCAAAAAAATTTGCCAAGCGTTTTTCAATAATTTTTGATTTTTTACCTTTTCCAACATTAGGAACGGGTGCTTTCTGATTGTTTTGATTTATAGTCTGTAATTATAGGTTTAACTGTAAAATTTGAATATGTCTAATAATTCTTCTCGTATAGAAAACTTTTCTCTAAGCGTTGTTGTGCCGGCTTACAATGAGTCGACCAATTTAATAAAGTTTGTTGAAACTTTAAGGTCAACTATTACCTCCATTACTCCACGTTACGAGATTATTATCATTAATGATGGCAGTAAGGACAATACTGATGAAGTTGGGATGCAATTAGCTAAAGAATCAGGAATTCGTTACCTAGCGTTTTCAAGAAATTTTGGCAAGGAAGCAGCATTATCTGCCGGGATTGACTATGCGCGTGGTGACGCAGTTTTATTGATTGATGCTGATTTTCAACATCCCATGGATAAATTATCAGAGATGTGTGCACTTTGGAAAAATGGATATGACATGGTTTACGGTGTGATTGTCGATCGTGGCAATGAATCCTTTTTAAAGCGCTTTGGAACCCGTTTTTTCTATTCTTTGATGAGTGCTGGCACTGATGTTGCTATCCCCCAAAATGCTGGCGATTTTCGTTGGCTTGACCGTAAAGTGGTCAATGCCCTTAAAACATTGCCAGAGCGGAATCGCTTCATGAAAGGTCTATATGCTTGGGTTGGCTTCAAGTCTGTAGGATTGCCTTTTGTACCCGCCGACCGCTTTAGTGGAGTTTCTAGTTTTAAAATCACAAGTCTGATTAAATTAGCACTTTCTGGGATTACTGCTTTCAGTACATTACCTTTAAGACTATGGACTTTTATTGGCAGCTTCATCTCATTGATAGCTATTTCTTATGGTATTTTTGTAGCTTTTGATACTCTTATCAATGGTAATCCTGTCGGTGGTTGGCCAACTATTACTGTCGCTTTAATGTTATTTTCAGGCGTTCAACTTTTATCAATTGGTATTCTAGGAGAATACATTGGGCGTATTTTTGATGAAGTGAAACAAAGGCCTCTTTATTTAGTTGCAAAAGATAATGACAATAGTTCATTGGATTCGTAGGCTCCCTCAAGTAAGTCTTTTTGTATTAGTTGGAGGAGGTGCCGCAGCAGTTCACTTTCTGAGCGTTATTCTTTTTGTTGAGCTTTTTGCAATGCCTGCACTGATCGCCAATATTTTTGCTTTTTTAATTGCGTTTTGCTTTAGTTTTTCTGGTCAACGTTATTTAACTTTTTCGAACTCAAATCAACCTTTTTTCTACTCATTAAAAAGATACTTTCTGGTTTCTGTTTGTTCTTTTATTTTTAACGAGCTGTTTTTCTACATCGCTATATATCTATTCCATATTCCGTATTACATTGCTTTGCCAATAATTGTATTGTTAGTTGCGATTGGAACTTTTGTAGTTTCTAAACGATGGGCTTTTAAATTGCTATGAAAAAGGTCATTCAACTTTGCGCTGATGATTTTGGTCAAGACCCCTTAATTAATGAAGCGGTCTTTACGCTTTTTTATCAACAGCGTCTCTCTGCAACGAGTGTTTTAATTGACGGTCCTCACGTTGCTTCTTCGGTATTTGCTCTTCAAACTGCCCACAATGACGGCCTTGAAGTAGGTTTACACTTTAATTTAACCCTGGCCTTTCCGCAGGCTGCTTTGCAAAATATTAAACCTCTTCATCAATGGATTCTTTTAAGTCAACTTGGGTTATTAAATCCAGTTGAAATTGAGAAGGCTTTTCATTGTCAACTCACAAAGTTTGAAGATACTTATGGCTTTTTGCCAGATTATATTGATGGACACCAACACGTTCACCAATTCCCTGGGCTTGGAAAGATTATCGTAAGTGAAATTTTAAAACACTATTCCAGTCGTTCTTTACCTTGGATTCGCAATACTTTACGTCCTATTAATACCCATAACATTCCTCAAGTTTCAAAGGCTATAGTTTTAGAGTTATTAGGTGGTAAAAGTTTTTACGCGTTGCTTAACACCACTAATATTCCCACAAACTCTGGATTTTTAGGTGTTTACGGTTTTAATATGGAGAACGAGACTTCTTACAGGAAAATGATGCATGCTTGGCTCATAAATGCTCAAAGTCAAACTCTGATTATGTGTCATCCTGCCGCGAAATTAGTAAATGATGATGCCATTGGAAGTCAGCGTCCATTCGAGTTTAATTATTTGTCCTCAAATGCTTTTCAAGAAGACCTAGATATGCATCAACTAACTATTTCTAAGATTAAGTCATCTGTTGAACAATAGTTCTGCATTTTCAAAGAAGTAACTACTTGCTAGCAACCTTATCTCTTTTTTTCATTTTCCCTTTGATTCTCATTCTTTTTAAAGGGGAAAGATAATCAACAAATACTTTGCCAACTAGGTGATCCATTTCATGGAGAATACAAACAGATAAAAGTCCTTCTGCCTCAAGTTCAAAATCAACTCCATTTTCATCAAAAGCTTTGATACGAACTTTATCTGGTCTTTCTAATTCATCGAAGTAATCCGGCACTGACAAACATCCTTCACGCCAAATTTTGACCTCTTCACTTTGCCAAATGATTTCAGGGTTTATCAATACTTTTAATTCTGCGCGACTATCAGATACATCAATCACGATGATTCTTTCGTGAATATCTACCTGAGTTGCTGCCAGTCCTACACCCGGGGCTTCATACATAGTGTGGGCCATATCAGCCACGATTTTCTTAAGGCGATCATCAAACTCTTTCACAGGCTTCGCAATTTTATGCAGTCGTGGGTCTGGATAACAGATGATAGGGAGTAATGCCATAGTAAGAACTTTAGTTAGAATTTCTCATTTTACCTAATTGAATTTAGTATAGTGTAGAAAATTTGATTTTTGAATCTAGATTTTGATAAGAATACGTCTAAAATTTTCCAAATTTAAATTGTTAAAAATCAATTGCTTACATTAACATATCCATATTTTTAATGTTGTAAGCAGAAAATTTTACATATTTTTATCATCTTCGGGTAATAATAAAAAAAGAGAAATTAAATTCTAAGGTATGAAATTGGCAAAAAAACCTAGTACTTCCCCTGTAGATTCTGAACAGTTAAAGACGTTAATCATCGCTGAAAAGCCTTCGGTTGCGGCTGATATCGCCCGTGCTTTGGGTGGTTTTACAAAACATGAAGATTATTTTGAAAGCAAGGACTTCCTTGTTTCATCTGCTGTTGGTCATCTCTTAGAAATTACAGCCCCTGAAGAGTTTGAGGTAAAGCGTGGCAAATGGTCATTCAATAATTTACCCGTCATACCACCAAGATTTGAATTAAGGCCTATTGTTAAAACGGAATCTCGCTTAAAGGCTTTGCAAAAGCTAATTAAACGTAAAGACGTATCTGCGCTTATTAACGCTTGTGATGCTGGGCGGGAAGGTGAGTTAATATTCCGTCTGATAGCACAACAAACTAAGGCCTCACAACCCATTAAGCGTCTTTGGTTGCAATCGATGACGCCAAACGCCATTCGTGAGGGCTTTGCTAATTTGCGCTCTGACGAAGAAATGTTACCTCTTTCAGATGCTGCCAGGTGTCGCTCAGAAGCGGATTGGCTAGTTGGCATCAATGGTACTAGAGCCATGACTGCCTTTAATAGTAAAAGTGGTGGTTTCTTTCTAACGACTGTAGGTCGTGTTCAAACGCCGACCCTATCTATTATGGTCATGCGCGAAGAAAGTATTCGGAAATTTATATCTCGTGACTATTGGGAAGTTCGAGCTCAATTTATTGCTGCTGCTGGAATTTATGAAGGTCGTTGGTTTAATCCAGAATTCAAGAAACAAAGTAAAAATGATATTGTCGATCCTGAATTGCGGGATAGTAGATTATGGTCTGAGTCAGAAGCTAAAAGTATCGTTGTCGCTTGTAGTAATAAATCAGCATCTGTTACTGAAGAGTCGAAGCCTTCAACTCAACAAGCTCCGCAGTTATTTGATTTAACCAGTTTACAGAGGGAAGCCAACGCTCGTTTTGGGTTTTCAGCTAAAAACACTTTGGGACTTGCACAAGCATTGTACGAGCGCCACAAAGTTTTGACTTACCCAAGAACCGACTCACGCGCACTCCCGGAAGACTATATTCAAACAGTTAAAGATACGATCGAGTCTCTTGGACAAGTCTCTGATAACTACGTTTCCTTCGCCTCTGAAATACATAAAAATAATTGGGTTAAACCGAATAAAAAGATTTTTGATAATTCAAAGATATCAGATCACTTTGCTATTATTCCGACTCTTCAAGAGGCACCAAAAAACCTGTCAGAACCTGAGCAAAAACTCTTTGATTTGGTAGTTCGCAGGTTTCTAGCGGTATTCTATCCCGCGGCTGAGTTCCTTATTACAACCCGTATTACCAGTGTAAGTGGTCACTCCTTTAAAACTGAAGGTAAGATTTTAGTTAATCCTGGTTGGTTGAAAGTCTATGGACGTAACAGTCAAGATGATAAAGAATTGGTTGCGGTTGCACCTAACGAAAAAGTCCAAACTGAATCGATTGATTTAGTTGCTTTAAAAACAAAACCTCCTGCAAGGTTTTCAGAAGCAACCTTATTGTCTGCAATGGAAGGTGCCGGTAAGTTAGTTGAAGAAGATGAGTTTAGGGAGGCGATGGCTGAAAAAGGTTTAGGCACTCCTGCCACGAGAGCTTCCATTATTGAAGGTTTAATTTTCGAACGATATATTTTCCGCGAGGGTCGTGAGCTCATTCCAACTGCGAAAGCTTTCCAGTTAATGACTCTTTTAAGAGGCTTGGGCATTGAAGAACTTACTCAACCAGCTTTAACCGGTGGCTGGGAATTTCAATTGTCACAGATGGAAAAGGGCTTGATTCCAAGGTCTAGCTTTATGCAAGAGATTGCGCAGATGACTCAGCGGATTGTAAAACGCGCAAAAGAGTTTGATAGCGATACAATTCCTGGTGATTACATCACCTTAGAAACGCCATGCCCTAATTGTGGTGGTCATGTGAAAGAAAATTATCGTCGTTTTTCTTGCGAAAAATGCGGGTTTTCTATCAGTAAAATACCTGGTGGTAAAGCTCTGGAATATGTAGAAGCCGAGGAACTCATCCGTGAGAAAAAAGTGGGCCCTCTGCAAGGCTTCAGAAGCAAAATGGGTAGACCCTTTGCTGCAATCATTAAATTATCAGAAATTCCGATGGATGATAAAGACTATCCAAATGCAGGCTTTAAGTTAGAGTTTGATTTTGGTCAAAATAATGCTGATAACGATGAACCCGTTGACTTTACTGGACTCCAAGCCTTAGGTGCCTGTCCAAAATGTTCTGGGGCTATTTATGAACACGGCATGAGTTATATTTGTGAACGCTCTGTAGGACCCGACCGCTCTTGTGATTTTTCTACTGGGAAAGTTATTTTGCAACAGGAGATTTCTTCTGAACAAGTTCAGAAACTTTTAGGAACCGGCAAAACAGATTTATTAACTAACTTTAAGTCCCAAAGAAATGGTCGAGTTTTCAAAGCTTATCTTGCTTTAAATCCTGAGGGAAAAGTTGGTTTTGAATTTGAAGCTCGTGCACCCAAAGCTCCCGCAAAGAAACGTGATGGTGATACTGCGGAAGATAGTTCTGCTTCTAAAGTTGTTAAATCTTCACCCGCAAAAGCTCCCGTTAAAAAGCCAGCAGCCAAGAAATCAGCTCCCGCTAAAAAAGTGGCTAAATAGGCTTGAATGAGTTCTGCTCCAAGGGTTGCCCAGATTAACCCTCTGGAGCCGTAAGCGGTTGCTAAAAATAACCCTCTTTGACCCGACACAGGTCCAATGAGGGGTAGGCGGTCTTTTGAGGCACTACGTATACCAACGAAATTCGATTCTTCCCTAATGCTGAGTTCTGGTCTTTCTTCCAATCCTAATAATGCCAATCCTTTCTTTTGATTAGCACTTGCACTTTCATTGGTTGGCTTTAGGTCGTCAATATCCTCATCGTAACTAGAACCAACTTCCCAAAGCCAGTGTGCCGGGTCCCATTCTTTAGCAGGAGAACAATAACCGTCACCTCTCAAAGCAGACCGTGGTAAGTGCTTACCAACTTCGCTCTCTTTTGGGATAATAAATCGGCTCAACTGTCCCCTTACAGGTCGCAATGGAAGATCAACTTCCATCGTTGCTAATAATTCCTTAGTCTGATAATTACACGCTAAAACTAGCGCGTCACCAGTACAAACTTTTTCATTCTTATCGTTATAAAGCTCCCATGAGTCATTATTCTTTTGAATACGGGTTATTTTTTCACCCCAAATCATTTCATGTTGCGTCATTGTTTCAATAGCTTGGCGAGACAGTTTTTTCAAGTCATAGATACCGGCTGTATTAAACCAAAGGCCAGGTCGATCTATATTTAATTTTTCTAAAGCACTTTTTGAATCCAATGGTTCAATTTCTGAAGAATCAAATCCGAGTGTGAGTATTAACTCACTTTGTATATTCCTGTTTAACCAGTCCTCTTTAAGCATTGGCTGATAAACACCAGAGTAGCGAATACTTGATTGAAAATTTTGCCAAACTAGACGATTAGCAACTTGTGTGAACCTTTGAAGCTTAGTGCTTTTTTTATTCACTTGAGGGTGAACTAAAGCCAGTTGGTGATCAGAGGTTTGAGTTGCGGGTCCATTGGCTTGATCTATTAAGGTAATTTGATAAGAGCTTGTTCTTGCTAATTTTTGAGCAATGAGTGATCCAGCAATTCCTGCTCCTAAAACGATTACATGCATTTTTAGATTTTCAAATAACTTTGTGATTTAAGATTTATAATTTTAGTTTAGTTCATAAAGACTGAATAATGCTTGATCCAATTAATGATGATCAATCCAATTTATATCTGCACATAAGAAAAAAACACCTTCTACTCGGTGGATTTTCTATTGTCGGTTTGATTGCATGCGTTTTTTTTTACTTGTCCCATATAGGTCTACATGTTGGATTTACCCCTCCGGAAAATCAGGCAGAACCTGTTAGCCCTGAGTTAATTGCTAGATTTGAACAAATACAGTCTAAGATTAATGATGCAATTTCTCAATTTAAAGACCTGTCTGTTCTACAACAGAAGCTTGAGTCACAAACACAACCCAAAACAAAATCACCCTCAAAAGAGCCAGGTAAAGGTGGATCCTATCCATCAATAGAACCCCTTCAATTCAAAGATAAGGATTATGAAATTAATTCGTCTTTTGAAGCAATTGATAATATTTTGGATATTTTTGAAAATAGTATTCCATCCATCAAAAGTGCTATGACCCTTGCAATTTATAAAAATACAAACCTTCCTAGTGGCGTTCCCCTTTTAGGCGAGTATATTTTTTCTAGTGGTTTTGGCATTCGACCAGATCCTTTTACTCTTAAAGATGAGTTTCATAAAGGTCTTGATTTTGCAGCTTTGAAAGGGACTTATGTGGTTGCCTCAGATCCAGGGTTAGTTATAAATGTTGTTCTTAATAACGATAAAACAGGCCTTGGTAACTATGTTGAAATTAGTCACCCTAATGGCGTAACTTCAAAATATGGTCATCTAGATCGAGTTCTAGTGAGTCAAAACCAAAGACTTAACCGTGGTGAAATTTTAGGAACTGTTGGTAGTACAGGAAGATCCACTGGACCTCACCTACATTTTGAGGTAAATATTGCTGGTACGGCAGTTGATCCTTTAAGTGGGGTATCTGCCCTTAAAGTTAAACCAAGCCCATTAGCAATGGCCTCTGTCAATGCCGAAGCAAAGTCTAGGTGTGCTGAATTATTGTTGATCGTAGTAGATGAAAATGCTGCTTTGATGAAAGAGTGCCTTCTTTCTGGTGGAAAAAAAGCAAAAGATTTGTTGATCTCGCGCTTTCAAGAGGGTAGAAATCGGGCTATCAAAGATAAAAATGTTCTTATCGACGATTGCACATATGTCGATCAAGATAAAAAATTACAAAGCAGCACTCGTGAAGAGTGCCGCTCTTTAGGCAATAATTAAAAAATTAGTTTAAAGAATCTTCTAACTTTGCTTTTGTCGTTCTCAATATTTCAGGTAAGTTATAAGAAAGTTGATCGAACAACTCTTCATGTAACTTGAGTTCCTCTTGCCAAGACTGCTTATCAACTGAAATAACTTGATTAAACTGCGCTTCAGTAAAGTCAACACCATTCCAGTTAAGGTCTGTGAAACTAGGAGAGTAGCCAAAAATATTCTCATTTGCTTTTGCGCTGCCTTCAATGCGGCCAATAATCCAAGCCAACACGCGCATATTTTCTCCATAACCAGGCCATACAAACTTGCCATCGTCACCTTTTCTGAACCAATTTACACAGTAGAACTTGGGTAAAGTAGCATTTGTAGCCGTTAAGTTATCACCGATATTTAACCAATGTTGGAAATATTCACTCATGTTGTAACCAGCGAACGGTAACATTGCAAAAGGATCTCTTCTTACAACGCCCGTCTTACCAGTTGCCGCAGCAGTAGTTTCAGAACCCATGGTAGCAGCCATGTAAACGCCCTCAACCCAGTTTCTCGCTTCAGTTATTAATGGGACCGTTGTAGATCTTCTACCACCAAAGATAAATGCATCAATTGGAACGCCTTCTGGATTGTTCCACTCATCATCACATGCTGGATTATTAATTGCAGCAACGGTAAATCGAGCATTAGGATGCGCGGCTTTTTTGCCCGCAGCACCATCAGCGGGTGTCCAGTCATTGCCTTGCCAATCAATTAAATGGGCTGGAGCCTCTTTGGTCATACCTTCCCACCATACATCACCATCGTCCGTTAATCCGACGTTAGTGAAAATTACATCTTTATCAAGGGAAGCCATACAGTTAGGATTTGTCACAGAGTTTGTTCCTGGTGCAACCCCAAATAATCCGGCTTCTGGATTTATTGCATAAAGTTTCGTTTTACCGGTGACTGGATCAATTCTTGGTTTAATCCAAGCAATATCATCTCCAATCGTTGTCACTTTCCAACCATTAAAGCCGGCTGGTGGAATCAACATCGCAAAGTTCGTTTTTCCGCAGGCGGATGGGAATGCTGCTGCTACGTGATGTTTCTTTCCTTCTGGGGTCGTTACTCCAAGAATCAACATATGTTCAGCTTGCCAACCCTCATCGCGACCCATAATGGATGCAATTCGTAAAGCAAAACATTTTTTTCCTAGTAATGCATTACCACCATAGCCTGATCCAAATGACCAGATCTCTCTTGTCTCTGGATAGTGCACAATGTATTTAGTGTCATTACAAGGCCATTTCACATCTTTTTCACCAGCTGCTAAAGGCTTACCTACTGAGTGAACACATGGTACAAATTCACCTTCATTACCCAAAACATCAAACACAGCTTTACCCATTCTTGTCATGATTCTCATGTTTACAACAACAAATGGGCTATCAGTTAACTCTACACCGATGTGTGCAATTGGAGAACCTAGCGGCCCCATAGAGAAGGGCACAACATACATTGTTCTACCTTTCATGGCACCCGTCATTAAACCGTTCATCGTTGAACGCATTTCTACTGGATCGATCCAATTATTTGTAGGTCCTGCTTGTTCTTTCTTTTCCCAACAAATAAACGTTCTATCTTCAACTCGAGCAACGTCCGTTGGATCTGAACATGCCCAGTAAGAATTTTTTCTTTTTTCTGGGTTTAATTTTTTCATTGTTCCAGCATCAACCATTTGTTGGCAAAGGCGGTCATATTCTGCTTCACTGCCATCACACCAATAAATTTGATCTGGTTGCGTTATTTTTGCAATTTCATCAACCCAATTAATGAGCTTATTATGCTGAATATAATCCGGTACATTCAGATGAATCTTTTCCTGCTGGTTGTTAGTAGTCATAGATTGTTTCTTTGAAGTTAATTAATTTTTTAATATTTTCTCATTTTTTCTGGGTTACTGATGTTGCAGTGCAACGGACACTCGAATTACTTTCCGATACAAAAAGATCCAAAAATTTTTCCTAATAAGTCATCTGCCAATAATTTTCCGGTTATTTCACCCAAATATTCTTGAGTTAGACGAAGTTCTTCAGCGAATAGCTCCAATGCATTATTACCTCTCGACAAATACTTACCTGACTCTTCTAAGTGAAATTGTGCTTTCTTAATGGCCTCAATGTGCCTGGTTCTAGCAATATAGGTATTTTCAACTTGATTTGACCAACCAAGTTCCTTCAATATTGCGGCTTTAAGCTCTTCAATCCCAGTTCCTAATTTCGCGCTTATTTTAATACCACTTAAGTTTTCACTTTGGTTAGATAGATCAATTTTGTTCCATACTTCGATGATCGGAATTGATTTATTAGAGTTGTTGATTTGCTGTTGTATTTCGAGTTGTAATTCGTAGCTAGTTTCTTTGTTTTTTTGTGAAGCGTCTTTTACATGAATAATGAGATCTGACTCCTTAATAGCTTCCCATGATCTTTCAACACCAATTTTTTCGACAGTATCCAAAGTATCTCGTAGACCTGCAGTATCAATAATTTGGATAGGTACCCCTTGAATTTGAATCGTTTCTTTGATTCTGTCACGTGTTGTGCCCGCTATTGGTGTCACGATGGCGACATCATTTCCTGCGAGTTTATTAATAAGTGAACTTTTGCCAACATTGGGCTCTCCTGCCAAAACGACTAATGCCCCATTTCTTAATATAGAGCCCTGCTTAGTCTTTTGGAGTAAATGTTGTAAAGCTATTTGGATTGCTTGCCACTGTTCTTTAGCTTTTGCATTTTCTAAAAAATCAATTTCTTCTTCAGGAAAGTCTAATGTGGCTTCTACTAAAATTCTTAAATGAGTTACTTTTTGAACAACTTCATTGATTGCGCTTGAGAACTCACCGGATAGAGTCCTGTTTGCACTTTTAACGGCTACCTCTGTAGATGCTTCAATGAGGTCAGCAATTGCTTCTGCTTGGGCTAAATCGATTTTATTATTTAGAAAAGCTCTTTCACTAAATTCGCCAGGTCTTGCAACCCTCATTTGAAGTCTTTGACCAACAGCCAAGATTCTTTGTAACACCAGATTTAAAACAACTGTTCCACCATGGCCTTGAAATTCGAGAACATCTTCTCCAGTAAAGGAGTTGGGACTGGGGAAAAATAGAGCAATGCCACTATCAATCACTTGCTCTTGATGGTCTTGGACTTTGACAAGTTCGGCTTTTCTCGGGTCAAGCTTTTTTCCAAACAAGTCTCGTATGAGTTGTGAGAGATCTTTACCAGATACTCTCACAATGCCTATACCACCAAGACCTGTTGCAGTTGCAACGGCAACAATCGGTTCAGAAATAAAGCCCATCGAAGTTATTTGCGCTTATTTTTTTACGCTATAAAGCCGATTGATTTGCCATTGTTGTGCAATTGATAATAAATTATTCACAATGTAATACAGTACTAAGCCTGATGGGAAAAAGAAGAACATCAAAGAAAATGCTAAAGGCATAAATAGCATAACTTTTGCTTGTACTGGATCTGGTGGCGCTGGATTTAATTTGGTTTGTACAAACATGGAAATAGCCATCAAAATCGGCAAAATACCAATTGGAATACTCAAACCAACCAAGCTGCTCAAAGAAGTATCTGGCGCAGATAAATCATGAATCCATAAAGTCCAAGGGGCGCCCCTCATTTCAACACTCAACAATAACACCCAATATAAAGAAATAAATACTGGAATCTGTATAACTACCGGTAAACAACCACCTAAAGGATTTATTTTTTCCTTTTTGTACATTTCCATCATTTCTTTGTTTAGACGCTGTGGGTCCCCTTTATATTGCTCTTTCATTTGAACAAGTCGTGGCTGAACTTCTTTCATGCGCGCCATTGACTTGTAACTTGCAGCTGATAGAGGAAAGAATGCCAACTTAATCAATACCGTTAAGATAATGATTGCCCAACCCCAGTTTCCGACTACACTATGAATCTGTGTCAAAAACCAAAATATTGGCTTTGCGATGATAGTCAGTCGACCATAGTCTTTAATTAATTCAAAACCAGGGGAAATCGGTCTCAAAATTGTTTCATCGTCTGGACCCATAAATAATTTAGCCGTTTGAATTTGAGTGCCCCCTGCAGCAATCATATCTAAGGACGAGGTCATTCCTACTCGGTATAAGTTTTTATCTAATTTATCAAAGTAAAATTCACGTTTTGTATTTAACTCTGGAATCCATGCGCTAGCAAAATAATGCTGGACCATTGCAACCCAACCCGGTTCATCACTCCCTAAGGGTGCAGGGGCAACTACCTTCTTGTTTTCAATGTCAGTAAAAGAAACTTCCTTGAATTTTTCTTTATCAGTAAAAATTGCTGGTCCAGTAAAAGTACTATAAAACTGGCTTTCGTCAATACTTGTTCCATCTCTGACTAGCTCAGAGTAAATCGTTGAAGAAATTGCATTTGAATTTTTATTGGTTACAGTGTGTTTTACCTCTAAAACATAGCTATTTGGTTTAAGCGTGTATGTTTTTTCATAAAGTACACCATTTTTCTCAGCAACCTGAACGAGTGTTTGACCATCAGCACTTAGTTTCTGGGTAAAAATATCATTATGATTTGGTACATCCAAGCCTTGGGATATTAGTCCATTTCTAGCGATGTAAATATGACCATTTTTATTTTCCATCAAAATTACAGGATCGCCTTTATCACCTTTATCTAGGTGCTTTTTAAGGGCTGATTTGATAATCGTTCCACCTTTTGCACTTATTTCTAAGTCTAGAACTTCGTTTTCCAATCGAGCAGTGGAGATTACACCTTGATCTGCAGAGAACTTTGCCGATTCACTCGGAACCAATTCTTGCTTTTGGCTTAAACCCGCAGTGTTTGGTAATTGTGCAGCTCCTGATCCATCCTTAACTGTACCTTGACTAGTGCTTTCAGTAACTTGCGGCGGTGGCGCAAGAAAAGGTAAAGGCTTATTTCCGTGAGCAATTTGCCAGTTATTGAATAGCATAATGCCTGAGACAGAAAATACTACCCAGAGTAAGGTTTTTTTAATTTCCATTTTGATTACTTTACAAAATTAATGTGTTGATAGATTGTAGTGCTTGATTATAAATTTATAACTTAATCTTTTTTGTCTGGCACCGGATCATAACCACCAAGACTCCAAGGTGCACATCGACAAAGTCTTTTAATTCCTAAATATGTTCCATAAGAAGAGCCGTGCTGTTTTACGGCTTCTTTTAAATAATCTGAACAACTCGGATGAAAACGACAACGGCTTCCTAGAAAAGGTCTAATTGTTAACTGATAGATATAAATCAGAAAATAAATAAATTTATTCAAGGTTATTAGTAAGATGGAGTTGTATTTGTTTCCTAATAGAAACTCTTTCTTTCTCTCTTAATCGACCTCTAGTCTGCATTCCAACAGCTCGGTTTAGTTTTACGACCACATCGGACCGCGGTAAGATTGACGCTTTTCTGAAATTTTCTCGAACTAATCTTTTAATTCTATTTCTATCAATTGCTCGCTTTGCCTTTTTTTTTGGAATAGCTAAACCAAGCCTAGAATATTCTTGATTAATAGACTCTTTGATGTGAAAAGAAAGATGCGAGGTTTTTGGACCAGGCATCTTAAGAGTGTCAGCTATTTCTTTGGGAAGTAATAGCTTGTGAGGTTTTGAGTGTTTATGCATACGCGGAGAAGGGTCTTACACTTTCCCGCAACAACTTAACTGTAAAATTTAAACAGCTAAACGTTTACGGCCTTTTGCACGGCGATTGTTTAATACCTTACGTCCGCCTTTAGTTTTCATGCGAACAAGAAAGCCATGGGTACGTTTACGGCGTGTTACGGAAGGTTGATATGTACGTTTCATTTGATTTCACCACAGTTAAAATACTAGATAACCGACTATTTTCCATTACTTTGAGCCATCTGTCAATTTAGAATTTATTTAATTCCTCTATTTAATTATTTTATTTTCGATAATTCAAGCTAAGTCATTGATTTTTATCTGCTTATGCATGTTGTTAACAAGTTATCCACAGGTTTTACACAGGATTTAAGGTTGTTGATAAGTATTAAAATTCGATACAATCTAAAACTCTTAATGTTCTATTTATTACATCTATGATTAACAACTTAGGCAACAATCTTGATTCTGATGCAACGTTAGACGTTGAATCAGTGTCTGTAAGATTTTGGAATACCTTTGTCCTGAGTATGGAAAAGGAGATGCCCAGTTCTCAGTTTAGGACTTGGATTAAACCTCTTGCGCCGATAGGCCTGGACACTACAACTAACAGTTTTGTAATTGCGGTGCCAAATCAATTTAAGTTGGATTGGATTAAAAACCAGTTTACTAATAAAATCAATGATATAGCTAAAGACTTTTTTCCATCCGGAACTCTAATTAAATTTATTGTTGACTCTCAGGCTTGTTCAATTAAAGAAGCTGATGACTCTCAACCTAGTAATTTTATTAATAAAAATCCTGAATCTGAGGTTTTAATTAGTGATTCTGATGATGATATTGATGGTATCGAGAGCATAAAATTTAAAATTAATGTTGAAGACTTTTCGAAACTAAATCCTATATTAACTTTTGATACATTTGTTAATGGTAAAGCTAATCAATTAGCTAGAGCGGCTGCAATCCAAGTTGCAAATAATCCAGGTACCTCATATAACCCTATGTTTTTATATGGGGGGGTTGGTTTAGGTAAAACACACTTAATTCAGGCAGTTGGAAATTATCTTTTAAAGCAAAAACCGAATGCCAAAATACGATACATACATGCCGAACAATACGTATCAGATGTTGTAAGGGCATATCAACAGAAAGCTTTTGAGAAATTTAAGTCTTATTACCACTCTTTAGACTTGTTACTAATTGATGATATTCAATTTTTTAGTGGAAAAAATCGGACGCAAGAAGAGTTTTTTTACGCATTCGAAGCATTAACTTCTAATAAATCTCAAGTAATTATTACGTCTGACACTTACCCAAAAGAAATTGACGGCATTGATGATCGGCTGATATCAAGATTTGATTCCGGCCTCACCGTTGCTATTGAACCACCAGAACTTGAAATGCGTGTTGCTATCTTAATGAAGAAGGCTCAAGCTGAATTTGTTCCAATGTCTGAAGATGTTGCTTTTTTCATTGCAAAACACTTACGATCCAATATTCGTGAGTTAGAAGGGGCTTTACGTAAAATTCTTGCTTACGTAAGATTTCATGGTAAAGAAGTAACTATTGATGTAGCTAAAGAGGCTTTAAAGGACTTATTATCAATACAAAATAGGCAAATTTCGGTTGAAAATATTCAAAAAGCCGTCGCAGATTTTTATGGAATCAAAGTTGCAGATATGTACTCGAAAAAAAGACCAGCAAATATTGCAAAACCACGGCAAATAGCAATGTATATTGCTAAAGAACTAACTCAGAAAAGTCTACCGGAAATAGGGGAGCTTTTTGGTGGTCGAGATCATACTACTGTTTTACATGCCGTTAGGCGGATAATTGAGTTACGATCTTTAGATAGCCAGCTAAATCATGAGCTGCATGTTTTGGAACAAACCTTAAAAGCATAAAGTAGGTTGTGGATAACCTTGTTAGTAAGGTGTGATGAAGTATGTTAGTAAGTAATGTATAAGTTGTTTAAAATTTGTGGATAATTTGTAATCTTCATGCAAAATAGAGTAGTTATCGTAGTTATTCATTATTTGTTCTTTAGTTATACAGAAGTTATCAACAACTTTTAGTCTTAGTAAATTATTGTTTTAAAAGGAATTTTTAGATTATCCACAGATTTTTGAATCCCTATTATTACTACTAAACAAAAAAATTATCATTCAGGAAAATGAATATGCAACTGGTCAGTACAACACGAGATAGTCTTTTAAAACCCTTACAATTCGTAAGTGGTATTGTTGAAAGACGTCATACATTACCAATTCTTGCTAATTTACTAATACGTAAGAATAAAGACTCAATTTCTTTTATATCAACAGATATTGATATTCAAATAACTACTATTGCTGATTTTGGAGTAGGTGACGAAGAATTTAGCACCACAGTAGGCGCAAGAAAACTTTTAGATATTCTACGTGCAATGCCAGAAGGACCAATCAGTTTAACGATGAAAGACAACCGTATGGTTGTTCAAAGCGGAAAAAGTAGATTTTCGCTTCAAACATTGGCATCTGGTGAGTTTCCAATCATGTTAGAAAATAATCAAAATGTTAGATCTTTTGAAATTTCTCAAAAAGAATTTAAACAGCTAATTAGTCAAGTCCATTTTGCAATGGCTCAACAAGATATACGTTACTATTTAAATGGAATGTTAATTGTTTTAGATGGTGACAAATTAATCGCTGTTGCAACAGATGGCCATCGTTTAGCCTATGGTCAAATTATTTTAGAAAAACCACCAGTTGGCGAATCTAATAAAATTGAAGTGATTGTTCCTAGAAAAACAATCTTAGAATGCCAACATTTATTAGAAGATGTTGATGCTCCTTTAAAAATTTCCATTAGCCCGACTCAAATCAAATTTGAATTTAACACTATAGAACTTTTATCCAAGTTAGTTGAAGGAAAGTTTCCCGATTATCAACGCGTTATTCCAAAGGGTCATAAAAATTCTTTTGTTGTACCTCGGGAGATTTATCAATCAGCTTTGCAAAGAGCGGCAATTCTAACAACGGATAAATTTAAAGGTATTCGTTGTTCCCTCAAAGAAAACTTACTTACCATTCAATCAACGAATGCGGAGCAAGAAGAAGCCCAAGAAGAGATTGAAACCTCTTACGAAGGTGATCATTTAGATATAGGATTTAACGTAACTTATTTATTAGATGTTTTATCAAATGTTAAGAATGAAAGTGTCCAAATTAATTTGGGTGACTCTAATTCCAGTGCCCTCATCACCATACCTGACAATGAAAATTTCAAGTATGTAGTAATGCCAATGCGTATTTAATCTATTAAGAACTCATGACCATAGAAAACCAATCTGTAACTGATTTATATAGTGCATCTTCCATTCAAATTTTAGAAGGTTTAGAAGCTGTTAGAAAAAGACCTGGTATGTACATTGGTGATACTTCCGATGGCACGGGTCTTCATCATTTGGTTTTTGAAGTCTTGGACAACTCTATCGATGAAGCGCTTGCTGGTCACTGTTCTGAAATTACAGTAACAATTCATACTGATAACTCTATTTCTATTATTGATAATGGTCGTGGCATTCCGACTGGCATTAAATACGATGATAAGCATGATCCAAAAAGAAGTGCTGCTGAAATTGTAATGACTGAACTACATGCTGGTGGAAAATTTGATCAAAATAGTTATAAAGTTTCTGGTGGTCTTCACGGGGTTGGTGTTAGTTGTGTAAATGCATTATCAAAGTGGTTACGATTAACCGTAAGACGCGATGGTAAAACACATTTTTTAGAGTTTGCTAGGGGTGTTGTTCAAAATAGAACAATTGTTGAAGAAAATGGTTTAATTGTTTCTCCAATTCCTGTAACTGGAACAACTGATACCAGGGGAACTGAAGTTCACTTTTCTGCTGATGAAGAAATCTTTGGCAAAGTAGAGTTTCATTATGAGATTCTTGTAAAACGTATACGCGAACTATCATTTTTAAATAATGGTGTTCATATACGAGTTGCTGATGAGCGCACAGGTAAAGAAGAGGATTTTGCGTTTTCTGGCGGTGTCAAAGGCTTTGTTGAATACATTAATAAATCGAAGACTGCCCTCCATAAAAATATTTTTTACGCAATCGGTGAAAAGGCTGCAGAAGTCGGAGGGATGATTACATCCGAAGTTGCAATGCAGTGGAACGATGGTTACAGTGAACAGGTTTTATGTTTTACTAACAACATTCCTCAAAGAGATGGTGGTACTCACCTAACGGGATTACGTGCAGCGATGACACGAGTTATCAATAAATATATTGATGAAAACGGCATAGCAAAAAAGGTAAAAGTTGAAGTAACAGGTGATGACATGCGTGAAGGTCTAACGTGTATCTTATCCGTTAAAGTGCCAGAGCCGAAGTTTTCAAGCCAAACAAAAGACAAATTAGTATCCAGTGAAGTAAGAGGACCGATTGAGGATGTTGTCTCTAGCAGTCTATCTGCATATTTGCAAGAAAATCCAGTTGATGCTAGAGAAATCTGCGACAAAATTATTGAGGCTGCTCGTGCCAGGGAAGCAGCTCGTAAGGCTCGTGATTTAACGCGAAGAAAAGGTGTTTTAGATGGTTTGGGCCTTCCTGGAAAATTAGCAGATTGCCAAGAGAAAGACCCTTCAAAATCTGAACTATTTATCGTTGAGGGAGACTCTGCAGGTGGTTCAGCTAAACAAGGTCGTGATAGAAAATTTCAAGCAATTCTTCCTTTAAAAGGAAAAATATTAAACGTTGAAAAAGCCCGTTTTGATAAAATGTTAGCTAGTCAAGAAGTGGTTACTTTGATTACAGCATTAGGAACAGGTATTGGTCGTGAAGAATATAACATTGAAAAACTTCGTTATCACCGTATTATTATCATGACCGATGCTGACGTGGATGGTAGTCATATCCGAACTTTATTATTAACGTTTTTTTATCGTCAAATGCCTGAACTTATCCAAAGGGGGCATATTTACATTGCTCAACCACCTTTATATAAAGTAAAACATGGTAAAAATGAACAATACATCAAAGATGATAGTGTTTTAACTGATTATCTTGTAACTATTGCGTTAGACGGCGCTCATATTACTAATCAAAATAATGAGGTTTTTGCTGGCGATGAATTAAGAGAATTGACAAACCTTTACTATAAAACCCAGAGTGTGATTGAACGACTTTCTAGAACTCTAGACTCTGATGTTTTAAGAGTAATTAGTGAAGGCATTACGATTAATTTGGACTCTGAAGAAGAAGCATTAAATTCTGCAAATAAATTAAAGCAGGGCTTAAATCAGCGCTTGGGAGATAACAGTCAAAACCTAGAAATAACCGTTCAATTAGAAGAAAGAACAGAGCGTCATCGCTTGTTAATTTCAAGAAGGGTTCATGGAAATTTAAAACTTTCGTTTATTAATTCGGACTTTGTCTCCGGTTCTGATTATGAAGCTATTCAAGCATTTTCTACTTCTGTTGGTGGAAAAATTGGCATTGGTTCCAAGGTTTTACGTGGTGATCCTGAAAAGTCATTTAAAGAATTAACTGTAGTTAATTTTCAAGAAGCTATCGAGTTTTTAATTAGCGAAGCGGAGCGGACTGTGTCAAGACAGCGTTATAAGGGTCTTGGTGAAATGAATCCAAGTCAACTTTGGGAAACAACGATGGATACGAATACTCGTACCTTATTAAGAGTTCAAATTGATGATGCAATTTTTGCTGATCAAACCTTTACAACATTAATGGGTGACGATGTAGAGCCACGCAGGGCCTTCATTGAATCAAATGCCTTAATTGCCAAAAATATTGATGTCTAAAAAGATTCCAGAAACTCTTTCTTCAGGTTCTATTGAAGTTAGAGATTCTGCTATCCATGGTCGTGGTGTTTATAGTTTAAAAAAAATAAAAAAGAACGAATGTATTGTTGAATACCTTGGTCAAAGGATTTCTTGGAAAGAAGCTTTAAAAAGACATCCGCATGATCCATTACAACCTTTTCATACTTTTTATTTTTCATTATCTAATGCTAAGGTGATAGACGGGAATGTTAATGGTGGTGTCGCAAAATGGATTAATCACTCTTGTAAACCCAATTGTGAAACCAAAGAAATAAAAGATAAAAATAATAAGTTACGTGTTTTCATTTTTGCTAAAAAATCGATCAAAAAAGATGAAGAATTATTTTATGATTATGGTTTAGAGTTGGATGCAGAACATACAAAAGAAGAGCAACTTAATTATCAATGTCTCTGTGGCAACAAAAATTGTCGTAACACGATGTTGGCCAAAAAATAAAATACTATGTTATTCATCACATTACCCGAATTAGAAGATGCAATTAATTTTTGGCGAAACAAGTCACCTTCTATTGGAGAGTCTTTAGTTTTGTCAAAAGAAGCTTCTGCTTTGGCGAAACCTTACGCAATTTTAATTTTGCAAGGAGCCCAAAGGATTTCAATCGATAATTTAGACTCAAAAGAACTTGATGCTTGGAATAGATACTTGCTAGAAATTAGCAATACAAAAGGATAGTTTTATGGATCATGGTAATTTTGATTACATTATTATCGGCGCTGGTAGTGCTGGATGTTTATTAGCAAATCAGTTGACAAAAAATCCTGATAATCGCGTTTTACTTCTTGAAGCTGGCGCAAAAGATGATTACTTATGGATTCATATACCTGTTGGTTATTTGTACTGTATTGACAATCCCAGAACTGATTGGCAATTCAAAACTGAACCAAATCCTGGTTTAAATCAACGTTCTCTTCTTTATCCAAGGGGTAAGGTTTTGGGTGGTAGCTCCTCTATCAATGGAATGATTTATATGAGAGGGCAGCAACAAGATTACGATAATTGGGCTTCTTTAATGAACGACAGATCTTGGTCTTGGGGAAATTGTTTAGAACGGTTTAAAGCTTTTGAAAATTATCATGGTGGCATGAATGAGTGGCATGGCAACAAAGGTCCTTGGACCGTTAGTCGTCAACGGCTTAATTGGAAAGTTCTTGAGGTTTTTAAACAAGCCGCCAATGAGTTTGGAATTCAAGATACAGCTGATTTTAATCGTGGTGATAATACGGGCATTGGATATTTTGATGTAAATCAAGATAAAGGTTTTCGGCTTAATGCGTCTAAAGCCTTTTTGAAGATGGCTGCCAAGAGACCAAACTTAACCTTGATCACTGGTGCCCTAGTTGACAAAATTCACATGGATCCAATTACCAAAAAAGTGCAATCAGTCACTTTTTTAGGGGCAAATCTATCGCATACAGCACATGTTAATCAAGAGGTTCTTTTGAGTTCTGGCTCTATTGGTTCTGTTCAAATTTTAGAAAGATCTGGTATTGGACAGGGTTGTCATTTGCAGTCCTTAGGTATCGAAACGCTCGTTCACTCTCCTGGTGTCGGTGAGAATCTTCAAGATCATCTTCAATTGAGAATGATTTATAAAGTGAAGGGGATTTCCACTTTAAATACCAAGGCTAGTTCTCTTATTGGCAAAAGTTTAATTGGTTTAGAGTATCTTTTAAACCGTAGTGGTCCTATGTCAATGGCCCCCTCACAATTAGGCGCTTTTACCAAGAGTGCTGACTATCATCCTAGAGCCAATATTCAGTTTCACGTCCAGCCTTTATCTTTAGAAAGATTTGGTGAAGACCTACACTCCTTTGATGCATTTACTGCAAGTGTTTGTAATTTGCGACCTTCATCAAGAGGTTCAGTTCACATCAATTCACCTGATGTTTTTGCCAAGCCCAAAATTAACCCTAATTACCTTTCTACCTCTTTTGATCAAACTGTCGCCATTGAATCTATTCAAACAACTAGATTAATCGTTCAACAAACTGCATTAAAAAAATATCAACCTGAAGAATATAAACCCGGTGTTCACCTAAATTCTAATGAAGAATTGATTCAAGCCGCTGGCGATATTGGAACCACTATTTTCCATCCAGTTGGAACTTGTAAGATGGGACCTAACGATGACGATAAAGCAGTTTTAGACACAGAGCTTCGTGTTCGTGGAGTCTTGGGGCTACGCGTTGTCGACGCCTCTGCAATGCCTTTTATTACTTCTGGAAACACGGCTGCCCCTACAATGATGATGGCTTATCGGGTTGCTGAACTACTGCGTAATGTTTAGTTGGTAAAAACCCCTATTAATTTAGTCCCTAAATGGCTCGCGTAATATGTAATATTGTAGATAATATATACCTATGAATAAATCCAATTACATCTTAGAAACCCAAAGCCTATTTAAAACGTTTAAAGGTTTCGTTGCTGTTAATGACGTTAATTTAAAAGTAGAAGATGGTTCCATTCATGCACTTATTGGACCTAATGGCGCAGGCAAAACAACGTGTTTTAACCTACTAACAAAGTTTCACATTCCAAGTAGTGGGACTATTCTTTTTAAAGGTACGGACATTACTGCTCGAGATCCTGCCCAGATTGCTCGCTTAGGGGTTATCCGGTCTTTTCAAATATCTGCTGTTTTTCCTCACTTGTCCGTTTTGGATAATGTAAGAGTTGCTTTATTAAAGGAACTTGGCGTTGAATTTTCATTTTGGAAATCCCCTAAAACACTCAATCAGTTAAACGACAAGGCTATGGAATTGTTGGGGCTTGTTGGTCTTAATGAGTTTGCTGATGTATTAACTGTAAATTTACCCTATGGTAGAAAACGTGTTTTAGAAATTGCCACTACTCTAGCTATGAGTCCTTCTTTAATGTTATTGGATGAACCAACCCAAGGTATGGGTCATGAGGATGTCATGATGGTTACAGATTTAATTAAAACTGTTGCTAAAGGAAGAACGGTATTAATGGTTGAACACAATATGAAAGTTGTTTCTACTATTGCGGATAAGATTACTGTTTTACAACGAGGAGCTGTTCTTGCTGAAGGTACTTATTCAGAAGTTTCAAAAAACCCTCAAGTTTTAGAAGCTTACATGGGCTCTACAGAGGAACAGTCATGAGTCTTGCCATTGATATAAATAACCTTAATGCTTGGTACGGGGAGTCCCATATATTACATGGTGTTAACTTGTCTGTTCATGAAGGCGAAGTAGTTACTTTGCTTGGAAGAAATGGCGCTGGTCGAACTAGTACCTTAAGAGCTATTTTAGGTCTTACTGGTAAAAGATCTGGCTCAATAAAGATTTATGATCAAGAAACAATTAACATGGATACTTATACAATTCCTCGTCTAGGAGTTGGTTATTGTCCGGAGGAGCGTGGTATTTTTTCTACGCTTTCTACAGAAGAAAATTTAATGCTTCCTCCTGTTGTCAAGCCAGGGGGCTTAGGTTTAGATGAGATTTACAATATGTTTCCTAACCTTTTTGAACGGCGCAATAGCCCAGGCATGCGTTTGAGTGGGGGTGAACAACAAATGTTAGCGATGGCTAGGATCTTAAGAACTGGTGCTAAGTTGTTGCTATTGGACGAAATTACGGAAGGTCTTGCTCCGGTTATTGTGCAAAAACTGGGTCAAGTAGTTCGAGATCTTCGTGAAAAAGGTTATACGATTATTTTGGTAGAGCAAAACTTTCGATTTGCGGCCCCGCTTGCTGATCGACATTATGTAATAGAGCATGGTCAGGTCGTTGAAACCGTTTTAAGTAGTGAATTAGCTCAGAAAACTGAATTACTTAATAGTTATTTGGGTGTTTAATCAATCTAAACAGTAAGGGTATTTATGAAAATTAAAAAAATTGTTTCTGCTTTAATGTTGCTTTGTGCGACAGATTTAGTTGTTGCTGCTGACACTAAACCAATTAAGATTGGTTTTATTACTGACGGTGCCAGCTTATATTCTGATATTGACGGTATCGGTGGTAAGGAAGCTATGGAAATGGCAATTGCTGACTTTGGTGGTAGCGTTTTAGGCCGTAAAGTAGAAATTTTATATGCTGATCATCAAAACAAAGCGGATATTGCTGCTTCTAAAGCTCGCGAGTGGATTGATCAAGAAGGTGTTAATGTCGTGTTTGGTGGCACGAACTCCGGTACTGCTTTGGCAACCGCTAAAGTAACGTCAGAAAAGAAGCGTATTTATATCAATAATGGTGCCGGAACCTCAGCACTAACAAATGAACAATGCTCACCTTATACGATTCACTATACCTATGACACGATTGCTTTAGCAAATGTTACTGGTAAAGCAATGGTTGATAAGGGTAATAAAAACTGGTATTTCTTAACCGCAGATTATGCTTTTGGTGAGCAATTACAAAAGGATGCAACTAAGGTTGTGGTTGATAACGGAGGCAAAGTATTAGGGTCTGTGAAACACCCCCTAAATGCAAGTGACTTCTCTTCCTTTTTATTACAAGCGCAAAGCTCTAAAGCACAAGTTCTTGGTTTGGCTAATGCCGGCGGAGACACGATCAACTCTGTAAAGGCTGCAGCTGAGTTTGGAATTAATAAAACGATGAAGCTTGCTGGTTTACTAGTTTTCATTACTGATATTCATAGTATCGGTATTAAAAACGCTGCTGGATTGTTGGCTACAGAAGCTTGGTATTGGGATTTGAATGACGAGAGTCGTGCTTTTGCTGGTCGCTTTATCCAAAAAATGAAACGTATGCCAACTTCTGTTCATGCTGGGGATTACTCCTCAATGTTAACTTACCTCAAAGCGGTTAAAGCTGCTGGTACAGATAATCCTGATAAAGTCATGGCTGAACTTCAAAAAATAAAAATTAATGATTTATTTACAAAGGGTGGTTACATTCGCAAAGATGGCACCATGGTTCACGATATGTATTTGTTTGAAACTAAAAAAGCTGAAGAGGTTACAAAGCCATGGGATTATTACAAAGTGATTAATAAGGTGCCCGGTGATAAAGCATTTAATACGCTTGCCGAATCTAAGTGCTCTTTAGTTAAGTAATTGATTTAATGGAAATATTTGGTCTTCCCGTTTCTGCTATCCTTAGCCAGCTCCTATTGGGGCTGGTGAATGGTAGTTTTTATGCCATGCTAAGTCTTGGTCTCGCTGTGATTTTTGGTCTTTTGAATGTTGTTAACTTCGCTCATGGAGCGATGTTTATGATGGGGGCCTTATTTACTTGGATTGGTTTGACTGCCTTTGATTTTTCTTATTGGCAGATGTTAATTTTAGCGCCTGTGTTAGTTGGTATTGTTGGTATATTGATTGAAAAATTATTATTGAAGCATTTATACGCATTAGATCATTTATATGGTCTGCTTCTAACTTTTGGTATGACTCTAATTTTAGAGGGGGTTTTTAGGTCCTTTTATGGTGTTTCAGGGATGTCTTACAATGTCCCGGAAGCTCTTACGGGTGCTATTAATGTTGGCTTTATGTTCTTACCTATTTACCGTGCCTGGGTTGTCTTGATATCGTTAGTTGTGTGTTTTGGAACATGGTTTGTTATTGAGAGAACAAAACTGGGGGCCTATTTAAGAGCCGGTACTGAGAACCCTAAATTAGTTCAAGCATTTGGAATTAACTTTCCTCTCATGGTTACTTTAACTTACGGGTTTGGTGTTGCCCTTGCGGCCTTATCAGGGGTTTTAGCCGCACCGATTATTCAAGTTTCTCCTTTAATGGGGTCTAACTTAATTATTGCAATATTTGCTATTGTTGTAATTGGGGGTATGGGGTCAATCTTAGGTTCTATTTTCACGGGTCTTGGGCTTGGATTGGTTGAGGCTCTTACAAAAGTAATTTATCCAGAGGCTTCTAGTACAGTTGTTTTTGTGATTATGGCGATTGTTCTTTTAGTCCGTCCAGCGGGTTTATTTGGTCGAGAGAGTTAATGAAAATATCAAGTAAGTTACTTTATGTTGGGTTATTCGGGTTTTCTCTTGTAGCTCCCTACATTTTTTATCCAATCTTCTTGATGAAGATTTTATGCTTTTCATTATTTGCTGCTGCGTTTAATTTATTACTAGGTTATACGGGTCTATTATCTTTTGGACATGCCGCCTTTTTAGGTGGGGCTGGTTATGTTTGTGGTTATTTCATTCGAGATTTAGGGTTTTCTCCTGAGGTGGGCTTGATTGCAGGTACTTTTTCTGCTGCAGTCCTTGGTTTCGTGATGGGTAGTCTTGCTATTCGTCGCCAAGGAATCTATTTTGCAATGATTACTATGGCTTTAGCCCAGATGTTGTATTTCATTTTCTTACAGGCTAAATTTACTGGTGGTGAGGATGGTATGCAGGGAATACCGAGAGGTGTTTTTCTAGGTATCATTGATTTAAGCAATGATTTGAATATGTACTTTGTCTTCTTGTTTTTTACAGTACTTGCCTTGTTACTTATTGCAAGAGTTGTTTCTTCCCCTTTTGGTAAGGTTTTATTTGCGATTAAAGAAAATGAGCCAAGAGCTATATCGCTAGGTTATGAGGTTAACCGTTTTAAACTTCTTGCTTTTGTGTTATCGGGGACCTTAGCGGGGCTTGCTGGAAGCCTCCAAGCCCTCACGATGGGATTTGAAACTTTATCCGATGCACATTGGTCTATGTCTGGCCTTGTTATTTTGATGACCCTAGTTGGTGGTGTTGGAACCTTAATTGGTCCAATTGTTGGGGCTGTTGTTATAACTGTCCTTGAACACAAGGTTGGCGATATTGGGCTCTCTATATTTAACCTAACCAACATTGAATGGTTTAGATCTCTGGGTGAGTCAGTCACCATTGTTACTGGTTTAATCTTTGTTATTTGCGTTATGTTATTTCGTAAAGGTATCGTGGGAGAAATTCTTGCGAAGATTAAATAGCTCTTATTTTGCCTTTTCTAGATCTTTTCGAATTTTCTATTGTTTTTTTAGGCTTCCTCGCCTTTATAGCTGGGTTTATTGATTCCATAGTTGGTGGCGGTGGATTAATACAAGTGCCAGCTTTGTTTGTAGCCTTTCCCAATGAGTCTCCTGCAACCCTTTTTGGAACCAATAAACTGGCATCTTTGGGTGGAACCGCAACGGCTGCGAAAAAATATCTTTCCACGGTTCAACTTCCTAAGGTTCTTCTTTTACTTGGTGGTGGCTTTGCCTTATTTGGCTCTTTCCTAGGGGCGTGGGCGGTAACTCAAATATCTGCTGATTTTCTACGTCAATCATTACCCCCGCTCCTAATTGCTTTATTAATCTTTACCCTTATTAATAAAAACATGGGGATAGAGCATCGAGCTTTTGCTTTTACAAATAAACAGTTTCTTATTTTAATCTTTGGTACTTTGACTATTGGTTTCTATGATGGTTTCTTTGGTCCAGGAACTGGTATGTTTCTCATGTTCTTATTCGTTCATTTTCTGGGGTTTGATTTTATCAATGGCGCTGCAGCCACGAAGGTGATTAACTGTATAACCAATTTTGCAGCGTTAGCTTTGTTTATACCTACAGGCCATATCAATTGGGGCATCGCCTTGTGGATGATGTTTTTTAACATTTTAGGTAGTGCTCTAGGTAGTCGTCTTGCCATTGAAAAGGGTAGTCATCTAGTTAGAAAAGTATTTATTTTTGTTGTGGTACTTTTAATCCTAAAAACATCAAATGACTCATATCATTGGTTACAATTAGTAAC
>CAISYI010000177.1 GCA_903889595.1 uncultured beta proteobacterium | reverse complement strand
GGCAAAACGCACCATGCAACTGCAAGCAACGATCCAAGAAGGCCAAGTAATGTTTAGTGATGGAGAGCGCTCCATCGACATTACACCGATTAAATGGCTGTGACTGCTCCTCACGCGTAAACGCGGAGGCTTCCCACTTCAAAGGCCGCCGCTTGATCAACCGGATCAAGTCTTACATGGCCTCCATGGGCGTAGACCGACAGTCCTGCGGCCTTTAATTTTACGATCCCAGCCGCCCTGATGTTTAGGGCGGCATTTATATCCCTATCAACGGTAGTCTGACACGATCGACAAGTCCAAGTACGATGCTTTAATGTAATGTGCTCATTAATAACCCCGCAATGATTGCAGGTCTTCGTGGACGGGAACCAGGTGGAGATCTGAACAAGCTGACCGCCTTTGGCTTTGAGCTTGTAGTCAAGTTGATTTAAAAACCCACTCCAGGCACAGTCTCCAATGGCTTTCGATAGCTTGCGATTAGCCATCATCTCTTTGATATTTAAAGTTTCCGCTACGACCACTTGGTTTTCGTTGGCCAACACATTGGAAACTTGATGCTGGTAATTCTGTCTAGCATGACGCACTTTCTCATGCGCCAGTGCTACACGTTTTTTATCTTTGGCTATATTGCTGCCAAAGTAATTGCGCTGCTCTTTCATTGGCTTACCATCAGCAATGCACCTGGCCTTAGCGGCCTCGATTTTGCGAGATAAGTCTTTTTGTAATTTGTGCAGCTTTTTAAGCGACTTCTTGAGATGATGGGGGTTGGGAAGCTTGTTGTTAGTGCTATCAACAATCCAATCCTTCACGCCCAAATCAACACCAATAACCATCGCCACATCAAAAGATTGCAAGGGCTCGGATATGGGCTTGAAATTGTCCGCCAAAATAGAAGCATAATACTTTCCTGTGCTCTCACGCGAGATGGTAACCGTCTTTATTTTTCCAACAATCTCACGATGTACGCAGGCCTTAATCTGACCTATTTTGGGTAAGGTAATTTTGCTGCTCGCTACCGTAACGCCCTGCGGATAGCTGATGGCTTGGCGGCTATCGTACTTCGATTTAAAAACAGGAAAACCAAATACATTGTTGTTTTTCGTGCGCTTGCTGGTGGCTCGCTTGCCTTGCTTGACTCTGGCAAAGGCATTTTTATAAGCTCTATCCAAATGCAAAATACTTTCTTGCAAAACTTGGGAGTGCGTTTGCTTTAGATAGTCATATTCACCACTCTTCCAAGCTGGGAGCATTTTCTTAATATCGTAGCAAGAAAGCAACTCGCCGCTTGCATAAGCCTTTTGCTTTAAATCCAAAGCCAAGTTCCAAACTTTGCGAGCATTACCAAAGTCTTGAGCCAATTTTTGCTCTTGAGATTTATTGGGATAAAGACGTATTTTGGTGGCTTTATACATTTGGTGTATTTGTATTTACTTAGTAACTATAATGCTTTTATGTTTGTTTAACAATAGGCGTATATGAAAAAAATCTCACCAGACGAGTATCGCACTGGACGGCACTGTGTATTTCAGCTACACGCACATCTAGTCTTCACGCCGAAATATCGTTTTCATGTTTTTACAAAAAAACACATCGAAGCCATGAAAGAAATTTTTCGGGTTGTTTGTGAAGCTCAAAATGCCGAGCTCACAGAGTTTAATGGTGAGAGTGATCATGTTCACTTGTTGGTAAACTTTCCACCTCACCTTGAGTTATCAAAACTCATCAACAGCCTCAAAGGAGTATCGAGCCGCCTGCTGCGAAAAGAATTTCCCGAGTTAGAAAAACGATACTGGGGCGGTGCACTATGGAGCAGAAGCTACTTTGCGGCTAGCTGTGGCGGCGCACCGCTGGAAATCATTAAGCAGTATGTTGAACAACAAAGAACGCCCAACTAAAATCGCGCCTTATATCCACGCCATAAATGGCATGGGTTTACGGCGCACTTGCTAAAAATAGTGATCTTTAACTTTTAGATACAAAATGATGCTGGATAGGATGAGAGTGATTACATTGGCTATTACAACCGGCCAACTCTCATTGACATATCCATAGTAAATCCAAAATATGACGCCTAGAGTAAATAATAGGTACATATTCAAGGAGATACTCGACAAATCCTTCGATTTTAAAGCTCGATAGGTCTGGGGAACAAACGCTACTGTGGTTAAAAAAGCTGCTAAGTAACCGATTAATGAATTTGACATAAGTTATTTTAAGTATAAAAGTATCATATTAACCAATAATTAATATTAATATTCGTATTATTGAAATTTATTATGAATTAATAATTATTTAAAAACCGTGGTTTATTATTTTTTAATAAATCATTCGTTACTTTATAATATAATGGTAGTTAGTAAATTAATTAAATAAAGGATCGTAATTATTATGTCTTCAAAAATTCAGGAATTAATTAAGCAAAAAGAAGAAATTGAAAAAGCAATTACAGAAGAGAAATCCCGTCACAGAGTAGAGGGGATTGAAAAAGCGAAAGCGATTATTGAAGAATATGATTTAGATATTAGTGATGTTTTTCCAAATCGGGCTAATAAACCGAAGTCAAGCGGATCCTCTGCCAGCAAAGTAATCCCCAAATATCGTAATCCTGAAAATGGACAGACCTGGACAGGTCGAGGTAAAGAGCCACTTTGGATTGCTGGCAAAGATAGAAGTTTGTTTCTAATCTAAATTTAAATAACTTTAGAGTGAAGTAAGGCCCATCTTTAAATGGGCCTTAATTTTTTGCATTGAAGAGATATTAATTTTGCTTAGACTCCATGGTGGCCATGCGTTCTTCAAAATAAGTGTAATTTAAATCTGGATGTGACTCGTAATAATCATCTTCGTAAGCAATAAGCCTAGGATGGTTAAAAATACAGTCTGGTGTGAGCATCATTTCCTGGTTTTTAAATAAATAAGGAATTAATAGCTCATTACCTTCAACAGTTAATGCCTTCGAATCTTGGGACATTTCCATGAATTTTTTGTTAATTAATACTGGGATTTTTACGGTCTGAGTATTTTGACTTAAGAAAAATATTAATATAATTTTCTCGTAGGCTGGTAGTCGACTATCAATAAATATCACATTTGGTTTCAATTCAACGGCTAACATCAAACCCTCTAGATAATTAAAGCTTGTTCTCATCTCAAGTGGTTTTTTAAACCTAGATAATATGGAAGATAAATTTTCATGGTCATCAAGGTTTCGGTGAAAACTTAATAAAGTGCTCTCACTCTTGGACAAATGTTCAAATAACCGCTGGCGATCATTTAATAATGTTTGCAGTGATGCCACCAATATTCTTCTGTGACCTCCTCTGGTTTTCCAGGCTAATAATTCCCCTGATTCGACCATTTTTTGGACTGTGCCGAGCGAGACGTTTAATAAAATAGCGGATTGCTTGGTGCTGATATATTTTTTATTGAGGTTTTCATCTAATAATTGATTCATCTTTAATCTTTAAATATCTTTGGTTGAAAATTTAAATATAACTATTTGATAAATTTAAATAAATCAGATAATTCTGAAAGATTTGTAAGATTTATCCTACAAAGTAGCAAAAAGAATCGTGGTGGGAGCATGATGAACACTAATTCTGCTAATTCGCACCGATGTTTCCCTACGAATACATCGAAGTTTTGATAAATAGTTTAAAATTTCTTTCAACTGTAATGTTTATTCATCAATTTAGGGTATCCTAAACTCTGTAATACTCATGCGGTTGAGTTTTTTTATCGCAGTCTGCAAATCGGTCCAGCCAAAATGCAGATGGTTTTTAACCCACTTCATTTCGGAATACCCGAGGAAAAGGTGAGCAAGATGATGCAGTCTTATCAAGGTAATTCATACCTTTTTGGTGGCAATGCCCCATACGTAGAAGAGCTTTACGAAGCTTATTTATTAGATCCTAATTCTGTTGCAGATAATTGGCGCACCTATTTTGACTCTGTGCAGCATTTGCCAGCAGTTGACGGATCCGATGCAAAAGACGTGGCTCATGCGCCTGTCGTTGCATCCTTTGCTGAAAGAGCAAAGCAAGGTCCTATTAGAACCGTTGACGATTCAGCAGATTCAGAAATGGGTCGTAAACGCGTAGCTGTTCAGCAATTAATTGCTACTTACCGAAATGTCGGTACCCGCTGGGCAGACTTAGATCCTCTCAAGCGTACTGAACGCCCTAATATTCCTGAACTTGATCCAGCTTTTTACGGGTTTACAGACTCCGACATGGATATCGTATTTAATACGAGCAATACCTTTTTCGGCAAAGACAAGATGACTTTGCGAGATTTGCTCGAAAATTTACGTCAAACATATTGTGGTTCGATTGGCTCAGAATATATGTATATTACTGACCAAAATATTAAAAAATGGTGGCAAGAAAAATTAGAGTCTATTCGCTCTAAGCCAAATTTTGAAGCAAAGAAAAAAGTAAACATTCTGGATCGTCTCACTGCCGCAGAAGGTCTTGAGCGCTATTTACATACTAAATATGTTGGCCAAAAGCGTTTCTCATTAGAGGGGGGCGAGAGTTTTATTGTGCAGATGGATGAGATTTTGGATGCCGCTGGACTGGCTGGCGTGCAAGAGATTGTGATTGGTATGGCCCATCGTGGTCGTTTAAATGTATTAGTTAATACGTTAGGCAAAATGCCAACTGATTTATTTGCCGAATTTGATCACACTGCACCGGAGGACTTACCTTCAGGCGATGTTAAATATCACCAAGGTTTCTCTAGTGATATTTCTACTGCAGGCGGACCTGTTCATTTGTCCTTAGCTTT
>CAISYI010000176.1 GCA_903889595.1 uncultured beta proteobacterium | reverse complement strand
GGTTGCTCGATTATTGTCTGGACCGCTTTCGATTGAATTAAATCAACCGGTTGTGGTCATTAATAAGGCTGGTGCTGGCGGTGCAATTGGTACTGCCGAGGTTGCCAATGCAAATCCAGACGGTTATAACTTAGTCATGTTGAATAGTGCGAATATTACATACTCGGAAGCTGAGAGACTAGCTGCTCGGAAACCCCTTTATGAGTTAAATCAAATTGAGCCTCTTGCACTCTTATCCAATGATCCTATTTTTATCGTCATTAGGTCGGATTTACCTTATAAAAATATGGGGGAGTTTTTTAAAGCAGCGCAAACAAAACCTGGTTATTTTGACTACTCTTCTTCGGGTAATTTAGGTCCTATTCATATTCAATATGAACTGCTTGGCAGTGCTTTGAAAACATCCTTTACGCAGATACAGTACAAAGGAGTAGGTCCAAGCGTGTTAGCGCTGCTTAGTGGAGAAGTGCATACGACGGCTGTGAATCCTGCAACCCTATCAGCTCAACTCAGTAGTGGCAAAATTCGCGTGTTGGGGGTAACAGGCGATCAGAGACACCCTTTAGTGCCAGATGCGCCTACTTTTAAAGAATTAGGTATTTCAGATTCTAGTTATCGATTATGGACGGGCATTTATACCACTTCTGGCATTCCTGCCGATGTATTAAAAAAGTTAAACGTGGCCATTGCAAACGCTGCGAAAACACCGCGATTTGTCAACGGCATGAAGCAGGCTAATCTCCTATTAGATTATAGAGAATCAACGGAGTTTAAAAATTTTGTAGACGAAGATGCGAAAAAGGTAATCAAAGTTTTTGGTAAGCTCATCGTGCCAGAGACTAATAAAAATTAAACTTGAGAAAGCATATTGATCAAAAATATGACTACCGCAATCATTAATAAAAATGGTGGATTCAAGTACGAAGTGCAACGCGTTTTAAAGACTGCATAAATACTTCGTTGGGTGTTTTAAATCCTAATCTTTTTCTTGGTCGGTTATTTAGTTGATCCTGAATCATTTTAATCTCCTCGTCAGTTACTGTAGATAATGGTCGTTTCTTTGGAATGTATTGCCTGAGTAAACCATTAAAATTTTCGTTTGAGCCTCTTTGCCAACTGGCGAATGGATCTGCAAAGTAAGTCGTTGATTGCAGTTCGCAATCGATTCGTTGATGATCGGCAAACTCTTTCCCGTTATCAAAAGTTAGCGTTTTTACTAGGCAGCTAAATGGTTTAAGCTCCTCAATGATGGCGTTGCCGACTAGCTCGGATGTCTTGTTCGTTACCTTTCTAATTAAGGCATAACCGCTTTTACGCTCAACGAGGGTAACAATCGCCTGCTTATGATTGGCACCAATGACTGTATCACCCTCCCAGTGACCAACCTGCGCTCGCTCCTCAATAAATGCTGGTCGTTCACTGATAGGTCTTCTGCCAACAATTTGTCCCCGACGGTCCTGACCGCTAGCATATCGTTTCTTACGTTGCTTTTGGCAG
This sequence comes from uncultured beta proteobacterium, assembly GCA_903889595.1. Lineage (GTDB taxonomy): Bacteria > Pseudomonadota > Gammaproteobacteria > Burkholderiales > Burkholderiaceae > Polynucleobacter. Next base: position 269 of record CAISYI010000176.1, on the reverse strand, counting down.
CGCAGTTGTTTCCAAAGGAGTCCACCTGCAGCTTTATCAGCGTAAACATGGCGGTAAATAGTCTCATGACTAATTCCCACTTCGTCTGCAGTTTGTTCCGGACTCCACTTATTATTGAGACAGTCTACCGTCTGAGACCATTGCTCAGAGCTAATCTGAGATGCATTTCGAGAACCAAAAGAACGCTCCTGGGCCAACAAACAAGCTTGCCGAGGTCGATAACCTCGACCACCCGTATTGCGAGCAATCTCTCGACTAATGGTCGATTT
>CAISYI010000175.1 GCA_903889595.1 uncultured beta proteobacterium | reverse complement strand
GCTCGTAAAACTGCGGCTAAACCTTCTGCGAAAACCGCCAGATCCCCTCGGAGTCGCTAATTCGGTTTAATTTACCTCGTTTCATCAAATAATTGAGATGGGCAATGGTTTCTCCCATCGCAAAAGTTAACTGATGAATATCTAGCTCCCTTTTAAATAGAACTGGCACTATTTCTCTTGCAGTGGTTGGTTCTTTGCAGGCATCGAAAGTTTCTGCAAGACGATCATCATGATGTTTTACTAACTCATCAATTCTAAAATGCATCCCTTGAAAAGGTTTACCATGAGATGGCAGTAATAATGTCTGAGGATCTAAGGGTAAATATTTTTTTAGAGAGTCTAAGAATAAACCTAATGGGTCTGCATCGGGTTCGCCATCATAAACACTTACGTTCGTAGATATTCTAGGTAACAGCATATCCCCTGTAATCATGATTTTACTGTCTTCACTAACCAGTGACATATGTTCTGGGGCGTGTCCAAATCCACTAATCGCTCGCCATTGGCGTCCACCAATTTCAATCATGTCTTGATCTTGAATTCGGTGAAATCTCTGCGGTACAGCCGGTACTAAATTACTGTAATAATCAGATCTTGCTCTGACCTTTTCTAAATCTTCCTCACTCGTTAGACCATGTCTTGCAAAATGATCAGCTGAACCGCCACCGCCTGATACTGACCCAATCGCCATCCCACCTTCTTTAGAGCTTAACCAACGAGCCATTAAAAAATCCGTCATTGACATCCAAAGCGGTGCTTTAAATCGCTCACAGATCCAATGCGCTAATCCCACGTGATCAGGATGCATATGCGTCACTAAAACACGCACAATGGGCAAGCCCTGTAAATGATTTGCAAAAATATGCTCCCAAGATTCTTTTGTATCCTGAGAAGTAATGCCACAATCTATCGCAGTCCAACCCTCAACACCATTTAAACAGTCACGCAGTAACCATAAATTAATATGATTTAGAGCAAACGGGAGCTTCATTCTCAACCAGAAGATACCCTCAGCGATAGGCATTAACTGACCGGGAAGAGGCATATTATCCTCAAATGGATAGTGGATTTGGTTCATATATTATTAAGTTTAGTTAGTTTTTATATTAAGATATTTGAATGTCTATATTCCCAAAAATTTTATCTTCTCAATTTGCCTGTGATGTGGCTCAGGTTATTTTAGATGGATTTAGGCTTCATTATCGAATATTTCGAAAAGCGGTCATAGAAGCTAAGGATACTTTGTTATTTGGAAATCATCGCGCCAACTTCTTTTTACCAAATACTTGGCGAATTGTTCAAAACCAATTGAATCAAGGTATCTTTCACGATTTATTTAGTTATCCTCAACATTTAAGATTTATCATCACAGACTTACCATCTTCGGACGAAAGGATTTCCACGTGACAAACGTAACCTCTGATAATCCCCATCACTTAACTGAGTTATTTAAAAATAATCAAGCTTGGGTGCAACAAAACATCAAAGAAGATCCAGAGTTTTTTCAACGATTAGCTAATCAGCAATCTCCAGAATATTTATGGATTGGCTGTTCTGATTCTCGAGTCCCAGCAAATCAGGTTATTGGTCTTGCTCCAGGCGAGATTTTTGTCCATCGAAATATTGCTAATGTGATTGCACACACCGATCTGAACGCACTCTCGGTTATACAATTCGCTACCGACTTATTAAAAGTAAAACATATTATTGTGGTGGGTCACTATGGGTGCTCTGGTGTTCGTGCGGCAATGGAAAATGTTCGTGTTGGTCTTGCTGATAATTGGATTCGTCACGTGAAAGACGTCGAAGATAAACATGGTCAATATTTGGGCAAAGTTTTGGATAGTCAAGAAAAACTAGACTACTTATGTGAATTAAATGTCGTGGAGCAAGTCAGTAATGTTTGCCAATCAACTATTGTCCAAGATGCTTGGCAACGTGGTCAATCTTTGACAGTACATGGTTGGATTTATGGCTTACACGATGGTTATGCGCGCGATTTGGGGATGAGTATTCAAAGCATTTCAGATTTAGAAAGCAGGTATCGCTCCGTCATCACTAAATTTCAAAACATAGTTGGCTAGCAATCTGCGTCTCCCTCCCAATTTTCATGTCATTGAGCGTGGTTGGTTGTCTGCAAACCAAATTTACATCTGGTCGGAAAGTTTTTTAGATGTAATTGATAGTGGCTTTTGCACTCATCAAGCGCAAACAGTTGAATTATTAAATTTACAGATGAAGACACTAACTGACGTGTCTCCTCGATTCTTAATAAACACCCATTTACATTCAGATCATTGC
>CAISYI010000174.1 GCA_903889595.1 uncultured beta proteobacterium | reverse complement strand
CCAATCAAATCGGTTAATGCAGGAGCAGAACCTTTATAGGGAATTACATTAAATTGTAATTTTGCTGCCTCTTCGATATTTAGAATCGACATATGATTAGATGTACCAGGTCCAGAATGTCCAACACTGACTTTGCCCGGAGACTTCGTTGCCATGGCGATCAAATCTTTAGCAGAATTAAATCGTGTATCGTTTTTTCGGACCACAATCATGAGCGGTGAAAAAGCCACGGCACTAATCGGCGCAAAGTTTTCTAACTGATAGGTCGTCTTGATTAAATGTGGCAGAGTACCAATGGTATTGGTGGTTGCCACAATTAAGGTATAACCGTCCGCAGGTGCTTTTGCAACATAGCTACTTGCAATGGCTCCGCCGGCCCCAGCGCGGTTCTCAACGACTACTGACTGACCTAAAATTTTTGATAAGCCAGGAGCTAAAGTGCGGCCAATAATATCTAAATTACCACCTGGTGCAAAAGGAATCTCTAGGTTAATACTTTTATTCGGAAAGTTATTACTAGTTGTTTGTGCAAAGCCTAGACTTGTGATGAGACAAGTACCTAAAACAGGAACCAAAAGGCTTTTTTTGTTGAAATTGAAATAGAAATACTTCTGCAGCACCTGACTGATTTGCATACGATCTCCTTAATTATTTTTTCACCATCACGTTGAAACTGACTAGCTCACGACTACTCTCTAAAACTAGAATCCATCCGATCTAAGAAACGCAGCATTCCCGGCCACTCCATCACACCATAGGGACGACGAGTTTTTGGTTGATAGTTCATATAGGTCTCATCTAGTACTTGCTGTGATACTTTTTGCAATGGTGAATTACAAGCCATAGCAGCCAACTGCGCTTTACAAGAGAGCTCTAAGCGGTGCATCCAATTAAACGCTTCACCAACTGTAGCGCCGCAAGTGAGCAAACCATGATTACGTAAAATCAAGGCCTCAGAATCGCCTAAATCTTTGACTAAGCTTTCTTGCTCATCGAGGTTCAGCACTACACCCATATAGTCGTGATAGCTAATTTTCAAAAAACGCATTGAAGTTTGATTTAAAGGCAGCAGACCAATCTCTAATGAGGAAATGGCCATACCGGGCCAACTGTGGGTATGAATGACGCAATTGACTTCAGGACGTGCTTTATGAATCGCGCTATGCAAAATATATCCAGGAATATTAATCCCGTATTGAAGATCACCAAAATCTGGTTTTGTGAGGATCTTTCCTTCGTGATCAATTTTATATAAAGAAGAGGCTGTCATTTCTTCATACATCAAGCCATAGGCATTAGTTAAAAAAGCATCTTCTTCACCTGGCACACGCAGAGTAATATGGTTCGCCATCATGTCGGACATACCGTAATGCGCAACCAATCGGTAACAAGCCGCGAGATTCACGCGTGCTTCCCATTCCTGTGGGCTGACCTCATCCTTGAGAGAGCGCACATATAATTTTCCGTTTGTATTTGTTGTCATTGATATCTCCTTTTTAACTAATTTTTTTTAATTCTATAACGAATACGATACTACTTTTCAAAAACAGCAACAGCGTCGACAGCAGTAACGCCACTGCCTAGTGCGTGCATTAAGATGGGATTAACCTCTGCCTCAAGAAGAGTATGTCGATAACTTTGGGCCATTTTTACAAAACCTTGTACGACCTTTACTAAAGCAGGTATATCTAGGGGCTCAATCCCCCTAAAACCATTCATGAGTGGCCAAATCGTCAGTGATTGCAACATCTGCAGAACCACTTCTTCATTGATTCCCACTTGTGCATCACTCGGAAGCAAAAATACGGTTGAGTCATTAAAAACCTCAGCCGTAATACCGCCTGAACCAATGATCAATACTAATCCTAGAATATCTCTCTTCACCCCGATGAACAGTTCTAAATCTTTAGGCAACATCTCTTGGATTAAAAATTCTTCAATCCGAATCCCTGTCTTAGCTAATACATTCTTACGCATTTTCTCTAGCTCAGCACCCACTTGG
>CAISYI010000173.1 GCA_903889595.1 uncultured beta proteobacterium | reverse complement strand
TCATTACAAAAAGATGATTGGGGTGGATTTATATCGAAAATTAGCTGTATAATACGAAGTTCGGCGAATTAGCTCAGCTGGTTAGAGCGACGGAATCATAATCCGCAGGTCCGGGGTTCGAATCCCTGATTCGCCACCAAATTCACGTTTTAATTTAAAGACTTAGCGCCAAAAGCCCTGAGTCTTTTTTCATTTATTTTCATCGCACACCTATTGCATACTTGATTACACTCTAAAATAAAATACATAATAAACAACAGGTTATTAAGAGCGCTTACAATTATTAATAAAAGGAGATTGTTTATGTTCATTCCAAAGTGCAAAGATGTATCAAAAATGATGGGGTATATCGTCATTTTGGGGATAAGTTTTTCAATCAATTTAGTGTATGCGGTAGACAACAGTTCGACTGAATATGGAATGGATTTATTTCTGAATAAAGCAAATTGTCAAGCTTGCCATGGTTGGTCTGGAGACGGTCGTAAAACAGATAATCAAATGCCAGATGGAGCAAATTTAAGAGAATCAGCCTTAGATCGAGAGATGGTTGTTACTGCGATAAAGTGCGGACGACCTGGAAATAATATGCCAGCATTTGATCGGCTAGCATACAGTGACGGGAGATGTTATGGCTTATTAAAATCTCAAATGAGTGCAATCCCGATGCCGGACCCACCAGCAACTTTACAAAATCGAGAAATTGAAGCTATTGTTGATTTTTTATTTGCAAAAGTAATTAAACAAGGGGCAATGAATCAAGAAAAGTGTATCCAGTTTTGGGGAAGTAAACTTCCCCTGTGTGAACGCATAACGCAGTAAAGAAATCACTTCAAACTAAAAATTAATTTAAAGCAAAGACAAATAAATAACTAGAGTTTTCTAACTTATCGAATTTCACTGGATGAAGATGTCTACCACCAGATTGAACTGCTAAATATTGTTTTGGCCCAATTGAATAAGTAACTGGCGCACCTTTAAGGGTTGTACCAACATTAAAGCGCCATAGTTCTTCCAGAGTTTCGTCGTTATAAGCAATGATCCAACCATCTTGTAAGGCAGTAAATAATACTCCGCCAGCTGTAACAGTTGCACCAGATCGAATTTCTATATTGGTAACAGCTTTAGCCAATACTTTATTGTTTTTTGTGTCAAAAGCAGTAACAGCTCCATAGTACAGGTCGCTTGAATACTCTCTTTTTTCACTGGCTTTCATGTCAACATCGCCATCTTTAGACTTAGATTTCACTTCTGCGCCATTTTGAGTAAAGCAACCCTCAATTCCAACCCCATAAGCAATATTTTTAATTGGATTAAACGCTGTGGGTTGATGCGCTACCCCTCCATGCCAAGTAGGACATGCTTTTTTCTTACCATCTCCTCTAAGAGCGCGCGCTTCAGGATTGTAGATTTGAATATCTAATTTAGGACTGTACTCTAATGGTTTGCCAGTGGTGGGATGAATGCCAGCGGTCCAATTTAGGTCATTCACATATTTTGTGGCTTTTATAAATTTGCCATTAACTCTATCTAATAAATAGAAAAAACCATTTCTTCCAAAATGCGCAACGATCTTACGATTTTCATTATCGATTTTTGCATCGTAAAGCATGTGAATGCCAACTTCATCGTAATCCCATGAATCATTAGGAGTATATTGAAAATGCCATTTCACTTTTCCGTTATTGACGTCTAAAGCAACTACAGAGTCTGTATAAAGATTATCTCCGGGGCGGAATTGAGGGTCATATATAGGATAGGGATTACCAGTGCCAACGATGTAAAGTTTTGATACAGGGTCATAAGAACCTGTTTGCCAAATTCCACCACCACCTGTTTTCCAAGCATTATGATCATCCTTCCAAGTTTCACTTCCAGGATCTCCAGGTTTAGGCACTACATACCAACGCCATAATTCATTTCCTGTTTTTGCATCTAGGGCTGCTACCCAGCCCCTAGTTCCACCATCACCTGCGCCGTTTTGAACGAGCACTTTACCGTCAGCAACGATAGGGGCGGTAAAAAACTTTTCCATTCTGTCGAATTCGGTTTTTTTTGCAATTTGTTTATCCCAAACAATTTCTCCGTTTTCGCTGTTAATTGCAATTACTCTTCCGTCTGGTAAATTAGCAATGACCAAATTTTCCCAAAGTGCAATTCCTCGCGTACGAGGAACATTACCTTTATGACTTACCCCAGGATCGCAAACCCAAACAAAGGTTCCGTAATTTTGATTTCGAGCGTCAATTTTATAAACGGTACCCCATCCATCTGTTGTATACATGAACCCGTTATCAATTAATGGATTCACTTCATTTTCAGGACCATTTGCTCCATTGTCTTGCATGCCGCCTAAAGCTAAAGCCCAAACCATCCTTAAATTTTGTACATTTTGACGGTTGATTTGGGTGAGTTTGGAGTAACGAGTTGAACCATAATCGCCGTTCATTAACAACCAATTTTGAGGTTCATTGGCAGCATTGATAAGCCTATCTGCATTAACTGTCATGTTAAATTGCGCTGACACATTGGAAGCAATAAAAAAGATGGCTAGAAAAAACACCTTAAATACAGAACTTTGATTTCTGATAGAACTACTCATGAAATACCTCCTAATAATTTGAATAAACCTTATCATTAATTAATTAGTTCAGTAATTAAGACAAACCCCTATTTAAAAATTCTACAGCTGCACTTGCGCAAATATCTGGATAAGCCGCTGCTGCGTGCCATGCATCTCCGTCAACCACCAGCAAACTCGACTGAAGCATCTTACTTTGCCATTCCTGAACACTTTGTACGGTTCGTAACCCACTACCCGATGTTGTAATAATTAAGGTTGGACAAAGAACTTTTAGAACCTCTT
>CAISYI010000172.1 GCA_903889595.1 uncultured beta proteobacterium | reverse complement strand
TGATACGCTTGAAGTCGTTGCATACTGTAATTATATACAGCATTTATTATTTTAACAAGATAGAAATGTCAAGGACAGACAGGCCGTCCGTGCTATTCATCCTCGCCCTGAACGGCGAGGTTTTCCGCACGATTGGATAAAACTACGCCAAAAGACCAATAAGTTCTTAAACAATAGTTTGTAGTAACTAGAAAGTAAATCAAAGAGTCTCTATTTGATTTGCGAATTGACGTCTATTTTTAACCACTTTGACTGAGTCTTAATGAGTTAGCCGTAATTCTTTCTAATCCCGAGCATTTCAGTCGGGTATTTGTTATACTAGGGATAATTTGAAGGGTTTACCAAACCACTCAGAGATATTTAAGGCGCCGGAAACCAATCTGGCTGTTGACTAAATGATGAAAGTTGGAGAAATATGAGATTAACAACTAAAGGTAGGTTTGCAGTAACTGCAATGATTGATTTGGCAATGCGGCAACATAACGGTCCTGTGACCTTATCAGAGATCAGTTCTAGACAAGATATTTCTTTATCTTACCTAGAGCAATTGTTCGGAAAGTTGCGTCGTGTCAATATCGTACAAAGTACCCGTGGCCCAGGTGGCGGTTACTCCTTGTCAAGGGAAGATAAATTAATCTCAATCGCTGAGATTATTACGGCGGTTGATGAACCAATTGATGCAACTCAATGTGGCAGCAAAGGAAATTGTCAAAGCAAGCGCGGACATTTAGGTGAGTGCATGACCCATGAATTGTGGTCGAACCTCAACAAAAAAATGGTAGATTATTTACAATCTGTTACGTTGAGTGATGTCGTCAAAGCCCAAAAGGACAAAGATTCTCATGTACCAATGTTCGTCAAGAGTAGTCCAATAAAGAGCCCGGATGAAATTGAGAAGCGTCAGGAAGTAATAGATAAAAAAAGAAAAAAAATAGCGGAAGCTGAAAACAAACCGTTTATAGCTAACTCTGTTTTTAATTTTGCACAACAAACTTAGTATATTGAATCGAATAGAAAATGAGCCAGCATAACACTCCAGTTTTAAATCCACTTCCGATGTTTAGTGCCAGACACTTTCCAGTGTATATGGACTATTCATCAACAACCCCTATCGACCCGCGAGTCGTAGACAAAATGCTTCCTTACTTAAGAGAGCAGTTTGGTAATCCAGCATCACGTAGTCATGCTTTTGGATGGGAAGCTGAAGAGGCTGTGGAGGATGCGCGTGCACAAGTTGCTAGTTTAGTTGGCGCTGATCCAAGGGAAATCGTTTGGACAAGTGGCGCAACTGAAAGTATTAACTTAGCAATCAAAGGCGCAGCTCATTTCTATAAAGATAAGGGTAAGCACATTATTACCCCAAAAACAGAACATAAAGCAACGCTAGACACAGTTAGAGAGCTCGAGCGTCAAGGCTTTGAGGCAACCTATTTAGATGTCCTACCAAACGGCTTAATTGATTACGATCAATTAATTGCTGCAATTAGACCTGATACGATTTTAATCTCTGTTATGTATGTTAATAATGAGATTGGCGTTGTTCAAGATATAGAAAAAATTGGTGAAATGTGTCGTGAAAAAGGGATTGTGTTTCACGTAGATTCAGCGCAGGCAACAGGTAAAATTGACATTAACTTAGCTAATTTAAAAGTAGACTTAATGAGCTTTTCAGCCCATAAGACTTACGGTCCAAAAGGCATTGGAGCACTATTTGTGCGTCGTAAACCAAGGATTCGTATTGAAGCCCAAATGCATGGTGGTGGACACGAAAGAGGTATGCGTTCTGGAACTTTAGCAACTCATCAAATTGTTGGTATGGGCGAAGCTTTCCGTTTAGCAAGAGAAGAAATGGTGACAGAAAGTGCCAGAATTAGAATGTTGCGTGATCGGTTATGGACTGGATTGTCGACTCTTGAAGAAGTATATTTGAATGGTGATATGGATAGTCGGGTACCCCATAATTTAAATATTAGTTTTAATTATGTCGAAGGTGAATCGATGTTGATGGCATTGAAAGATGTGGCCATCTCTTCTGGATCTGCTTGTACTTCAGCGTCACTAGAGCCATCATTTGTACTCAGAGCTTTAGGTCGTAATGATGAGTTGGCACACAGCTCAATTCGTTTTAGCGTGGGTCGTTTTACCACTGTTGAAGAAGTGGATTTCACAATCGAGTTAGTAAAAGAAAAAATTTCTAAGTTAAGAGAATTATCTCCACTTTGGGAGATGTTTAAAGATGGTATCGATTTAGATACGATCCAGTGGGCAGCACATTAAATAAATTGAATAATTAAGGATAAATCATGGCATATAGCGACAAAGTAATTGATCATTATGAGAATCCACGTAATGTTGGATCCTTTGAAAAAGGTGATGAAGCAGTTGGTACTGGTATGGTCGGGGCACCAGCTTGCGGTGACGTGATGAAATTACAAATTCGCGTTAATGATCAAGGTGTGATTGAAGATGCAAAGTTTAAAACATACGGCTGTGGGTCTGCCATTGCTTCTTCTTCTTTAGTAACAGAATGGGTAAAAGGTAAAACTTTAGATCAGGCGTTAGAAATTAAAAATGCGCAAATTGCTGAAGAATTAGCATTGCCTCCTGTAAAGATCCACTGTTCTATTTTGGCTGAAGATGCAATTAAAGCTGCTGTTGCGGATTATCGCGAAAAGCATACCGCAGCACAGTAATTGGCTCAAGGTATAAAAGCGTATTGATAATAGATTGAAACAAAGAGGTGAGGAAAAAGTACCATGTCGATTAGTCTGACGGAAAAAGCTGCTAAGCATGTCAATCGTAATCTGAGTAAAAGAGGTCACGGGATTGGTTTGCGACTTGGGGTAAGAACGACTGGCTGTTCAGGACTTGCCTACGAATTAGAGTATGTCGACCAAGCTTTGCCAGATGATCAAATGTTTGAGTCTCAAGGAATCAAAGTATTTGTGGATCCTAAGAGTATGCCTTACTTGGACGGAACTGAACTGGATTTTGCTAGAGAAGGATTGAACGAAGGATTTAAGTTTCAAAACCCAAATGTTAAAGATGAGTGCGGGTGTGGTGAATCTTTCAGAGTCTAATCCACGAAACGCTTTTAAAGATTATTTTGATTTCTTTCAGTTGCCTCGGCAATTTAAAATTGATCGTACTAAGCTTGATCAAGCCTATCTAAAAATTCAACAAGAAGTTCATCCTGATCGACATGCCCAAGGGAGTGATGCTCAAAAGCGTCAATCCTTGCAATTGGCGACCTTTGCTAATTCGGCTCATCAGACTTTAAAACAAGCAATTCCACGTGGGTTTTATTTATGTGAGTTAGCTGGTTTGGATGCACAGTTAGAAACCAACACAGCAATGCCCAGGGCTTTTCTGATGCAACAAATGGAGTGGCGTGAAGCCATGGATGAAGCACGTAATCAGTTAGAACCACTCAACTTGTTGCAAGATGAAGTGAATCAAGCCCTAAAAGAACTAATAGATCAAGTTGCAGTTCAAATAGATCAGGAGCAAAACTTAGAAAAGGCACTTGAAAGTTTAAGAGCCTGTTTATTTTTAGAACGATTTTTAGAAGAAATAGATCATCGTATTTCAGCACTTATTTAATTTAAAAACACTATATGGCTTTATTGCAAATTTCAGAACCTGGTCAATCAAAAAATCCCCATGAACGTCGTATCGCCATTGGAATTGATTTAGGCACGACGAATTCTTTGGTGGCAAGCATGAAGAACTCTCTACCAGAGGTCTTGCATAGCGACTCTGGGCAAAGAATCTTGCCCTCCATCATTCGGTATTTACCAGGTGGTAGAACACAAGCGGGCTATGAGGCTTTAGCCCATGCCGTAGAAGATCCACAAAACACGGTCATTTCAGTCAAACGCTTGATGGGCAGAGGATTACAAGATATTAAAAATCTTCAGAACCTCCCCTACGAGTTTATAGACTCTCCTGGGATGTTGAAGATCCAGACCATTGCTGGCCCTAAAAGTCCTGTGGAAGTTTCGGCAGAAATCCTAGCGAGACTTCGGCAAATCGCTGAGGATTCGTTTGATGACGAAATTGAAGGTGCAGTCATTACTGTCCCTGCTTATTTTGACGACGCCCAGCGACAAGCGACCAAAGATGCCGCGGAATTGGCTGGGATTAAAGTTTTACGTCTTCTCAATGAACCTACTGCAGCAGCCCTTGCCTATGGTCTTGATAATGCCTCAGAAGGTATTTACGCTATTTACGATCTAGGTGGTGGCACCTTTGATATTTCCATCTTACGTCTTTCTAAAGGTGTTTTTGAGGTGCTATCAACTGGTGGGGATTCTGCCTTGGGTGGCGATGACTTTGATCATCTACTAATGCAGGCAGTGATTGAGCATGCAGGGATTACTGAAATATCCGCTGAAGATCGTCGTGCCGTTTTGCTTAAATGTAAAAGTGCTAAAGAAACATTAAGTTCTCATCCAGTTGTTCTGATTGAGCATACCTTTGATTCATCCATTGCTGTGCAATATTCGATTTCTCAAGCAGAGTTTGATACTTTGACTAAGCCATTGATTCTTCGCACTATGCAAGCGGTTAAAAAAGCCCTAAAAGATGCTGCCATTGATCAAGATGAAGTCCAAGGCGTCGTTATGGTTGGGGGCTCAACGCGTAATCCAGCCGTCCAATTAGCCGTTAAAAACTTGTTTCAAAAAGAGCCTTTAAATGATTTAAACCCAGATGAGGTTGTCGCCTTAGGTGCTGCAAGACAGGCTGATTTGCTTGTTGGTAATAAAAATAAAAATGATGAGTGGTTATTGCTAGACGTGATTCCACTGTCACTCGGTGTTGAAATGATGGGTGGTTTAGTAGAAAAAATCATTCCCCGCAATACGCCTATTCCCGTTGCTAAGGCGCAAGACTTTACTACTTTCAAAGATGGTCAAACAGCTATGGCGATTCACGTGGTGCAGGGTGAGCGTGAGTTGGCGCCAGACTGTAGATCGTTAGCACGCTTTGAGTTACGCAATATCCCACCAATGGTGGCAGGGGCTGCCAGAATCCGTGTGACCTATCAGGTTGATGCAGACGGATTATTGTCGGTAAGTGCAAAAGAGCAAATTTCAGGAGTTGAGGCATCAATTCATGTCAAACCTAGTTATGGTTTAGCTGATGGTGATATTGCGCGGATGCTAACCGAAGGCTTCCAAAGTGCCGCTGAAGATATGAAACTGCGTGCGATCCGTGAAGAGCAAGTAGAAGCGCAGCGCTTATTAGAAGCTGTTGTTAATTCAATCGCCCAAGATGGTGACTTGTTATCCCCTGAGGAAAGATTAGACATCGAAAGTAAAATCCGATCTCTAGAAGAGTTAAAAGAGCATAGTCAAGATTCTGAGGCCATCCATACCGCCATCACAGCTTTGTCAGATGCAACGGAAGAATTTGCGGCAAACAGAATGAATGCTAATATCCGACGTGCTTTAACAGGAAAGAACCTTAGCGAAATTTAACCAACAGCGGCAGTTATAAAATCACAAACCTTTAATATCTAATCACTCAACATTTAATACCCAATCTCCTATGACACAAATAGTCGTTTTACCTCACGAAGAGTATTGTCCAGATGGCGCAGTTATTGAGGCTGTACCTGGCACCTCCATTTGCGAAGCATTACTTGAAAATGATATTCCGATTGAGCATGCCTGCGAGATGTCTGCAGCTTGTACGACCTGTCATGTGATTGTGCGTGAAGGATTTAAATCTTTAAATCCAAGCGATGAAGTAGAAGATGATTTATTAGATCGTGCCTGGGGCTTAACACATTTGTCTCGCCTGTCTTGCCAAGCATTTGTTGGTCAAGAGCAAGTAGTAATTGAAATTCCAAAGTACTCGATCAATCACGCTAAAGAAAATCACTAATTAGCTGAATAGCCGGCCATAACATGGCTGGCTTTCTAATACGATCTTAGTACTGCGTTTAGATTTCTTCGCGTCTTAAGTGAGGGAATAAAATGACGTCTCTAATATTGGGAGAGTCGGTAATCAACATCATCAAACGATCAATCCCGATACCACAACCACCGGTAGGAGGAAGACCATATTCCAAAGCGCGAATGAAGTCATGATCGTAAAACATCGCTTCCTCATCCCCAGCTTCTTTTTGCGCAACTTGTTTTTGAAAGCGAGCAGCTTGATCTTCTGCATCATTGAGTTCAGAAAAACCGTTTGCAATTTCGCGCCCAGTAATAAATAATTCGAAGCGCTCAGTAATGCCAGGTCGATTATCGGATTCACGTGCGAGTGGACTGACTTCGATTGGGTAATCGATAATGTAGGTGGGGTGCCACAAATGCTCTTCAGCACAGGCCTCAAATAAAGCTAATTGCAGGGCTCCTAAGCCCGCATTTTTGAGGGTCGGGCCATCAATATGTTCACCAGCTGCTTTGAGTTCTTGTCTGATAAATTCTCTATCAGCTAGTTGGGCATCAGAATAGTTTTTGCCAGACTGAGGGCCGTACTTTTGAATTGCTTCACAAATGGTGAGTCGATCAAACGGCTCTGATAAATTGAGTTCACGACCCTGATAGGTGAGGGCAGCTGTGCCATGCGCTTTAATCGCTACATCACGAATCAACTCTTCAGTAAAAGTCATTAACCATTGATAGTTGGTGTATGCCGCGTAAAATTCCATCATTGTAAATTCAGGATTATGACGGGGACTAACACCTTCATTTCTGAAATTACGGTTGATTTCAAATACGCGGTCAAAGCCACCCACTACTAATCTTTTTAAATAAAGTTCAGGCGCAATTCTTAAAAACATCTCCATGTCGAGAGCGTTATGATGCGTGATAAAAGGCTTAGCAGTTGCGCCACCAGGAATGACATGCAACATTGGCGTTTCTACTTCCATGAAGCCAGCATCCTGCATATGGTGACGAATTGCGCTCATGGCATTACTACGGGTAATAAAGGTTTGACGGGTTTCAGCAGAAACAATTAAATCGACATATCTTTGACGATACTT
>CAISYI010000171.1 GCA_903889595.1 uncultured beta proteobacterium | reverse complement strand
AGTTGAGGGGAAACTTGGTGGATTATCGAGTTTGTATCTTTAGTCATAATTTATTTGGCAAAATCATACCTGTGAACTTAGTCCTTCATTTATCTAGTTATCGATAGTCTTTCATTGATTAATGTAGCACTTTTGTGCTACATTAATCAATGCTTTAATAATTAAAGAGATCCATGCCAACAACAACCATACGAATACCCGAAGAACTTAAAGCGCGCGTCGTTGCAGCAGCAGAACGCTCCGGCACTTCTACTCACAATTTTATTCTGGAGGCTATTTTAGAAAAAACTGAATTAGTTGATCTTCGGGCAAATTTTGATTTGGTGGCAGAAGAGCGTTATGCTCGCATTGTTGCAACTGGAAAAACAATTCCTTGGCATGAAATGCGTGAGTATTTAGAAAATCGGCTTTCCAAAAATGAAGTGCCGCGTCCTGTAGCTCGAAAACTTACCCCTTAAAAATGACGCGTATTGAATTGGCACCCGAAGTTGGTGATGATTTTGATCGAATACTTAACCATCTTGTCCAGTATCAAGTTGAAAATCCCTTGTTGCGCATTAGAGAAATTATCGAGGCCATTAACATACTTGAGAATAATCCAATGATTGGTAGACCAGCGAAAAATAACAACCGGGAATTAATCATCGGGCGACGCTCACATGGTTATGTGGCTTTATACCGTTACATTTTTGAAATAGACACTGTTTTAGTTCTTGCGATAAAAAACCAAAAAGAAGTTGGTTACGACGAGGTTTGATTAGCTCTGAACTTTGTTGATTATTTGATTGTCCCTTTAGGTATTCAAAAGCTCTTACTTAGCCGGTTTTGGAAGGCTAAACATGAAATTTAGATTCGTCCAATTGAAAGGTTTGAGTGCTTCAACATGTTCTCCTTAGTGAGTTCTTGCTCCACTTTTGGCGTGATGATGTTTACTCTACAGTTACACTTTTTGCCAAGTTTCTCGGTTTATCAACATCAGTTCCAAGAGCCAGGGCAGTGTGATAAGCCAATAATTGCAATGGCACCACATGAAGAATAGGAGAAAGGCTCCCGTAATTTTCTGGCATACGAATTACGTGGATACCTGGACTTGCTTGAATATGGGCGTCCACATCGGCAAAGACGTATAACTGACCACCCCTAGCAGCTACTTCTTGCATATTTGATTTGAGTTTTTCCAACAAATCATCATTCGGCGCAACAGTTACTACTGGCATACTCTCATCCACTAATGCGAGCGGTCCATGTTTTAATTCACCTGCAGGGTAGGCCTCTGCATGGATATATGAAATTTCCTTCAACTTCAAAGCACCTTCTAGGGCAATCGGATAATGCATTCCTCTGCCCAAAAATAAAGCGTTCTGATGTTTTGCAAATTGTTGAGCCCAAGCAATCACCTGAGGTTCTAAAGCTAATACTGCATTTAAGGCAGCCGGCAAATGACGCAGGCGATCAATATGTTCTTTTTCGTTAATTGACACATTACTCTTACCTAATTTAGCCAAAGTTAAAGCCAAGAAATATAACCCTACTAATTGAGTTGTAAAAGCCTTCGTTGAAGCAACGCCGATTTCAGTACCAGCATTGGTTTGGAATTTCCATAGGGTTTCGCGCATCATGGCACTGGAGGCTACATTACAAATCGCTAAAGTCTTATGATGCCCCAATGATTTTGCATGACGTAAGGCTGCTAAGGTATCTGCCGTTTCTCCAGATTGTGAAACCACAACTACTAATGCTTTTGGATTTGGTACGCTTACTCTATAGCGATATTCACTCGCGATTTCAACTTGCGTTGAAACCCCTGCCATTGCCTCAATCCAATATTTGGCAACGCAAGCTGAGTAATAACTAGTGCCACAAGCCAAAATCAATACTTGATTGATATCCGACCACTCTTGCTCAGTAGCGCCGAACAAATCAAAATCAATTTTTTCTACATTTCCAATCGTATTGGCTATGGCGGTTGGTTGTTCAAAAATTTCTTTTTGCATGAAATGTTGATAAGGCCCAAGTTCAACTGAAGCAGCTTGAGCTGGTACCGGACGAATCTCCCTCTCTAGTAATTCACCTGCAAAATTCATGATCTTGACCGAATCAGGAGTAAGGGCAACTAGGTCTCCCTCTTCTAAAAAAGTCATACTATTAGCATGCTCAGCAACAGCTAATGCATCAGAAGCTAGGAAGTTTTCCTGCTCACCATACGCAACGACTAAGGGTGATCCGGCTCTTGCACCGACTAAAACCCCAGGCATATCTTGCGCAATTACACCGATAGCATAAGCGCCATGTAACCTTGGAAGAATAAGTCTTACAGCCTCTACTAAATCACGATGCGCCATTGAAGAATAATGCTCATGAACCAAGTGAGCGATTACTTCGGTATCAGTTTGGGAGGTAAATCGATAGCCGTTACCAATTAATTCTGCTCTTAAAGACTCATAATTTTCAATAATGCCGTTATGCACTACGCCAATTAAATCACCTGAGAAATGAGGGTGAGCATTATCTGTATTCGGTTTGCCATGGGTTGCCCAACGTGTATGAGCAATCCCAGTTACGCCGTACAATGAGGTGGTATTTTCTTTCAGCTCGGCAACGCGCTCTGTAGTTCTGCTGCGCTCAAGTTGATTTTTTTCATTGATAACAGCTAAACCGCATGAATCATATCCTCGGTACTCTAAGCGAGATAATCCCTCTGCTAAGATGCTGACAATGTTTCTCTTAGAAACTGCTCCAACGATTCCACACATAATTTTGCCTTAATAAAATTATTTTTTGATTTTTTCAGGCCGCTTCCAAATTAAGCTAATTTGTTTAGCGCGGCTGATTGTCAATTGATCTGGGGGCGCATCTTCAGTAAGAGTTGTGCCAGCACCAAGGGTGGCTCCCTTCCCAACTCTAACTGGGGCGACCAATTGGGTATCTGAACCAATAAAAGCGCCATCTTCAATAACCGTTTGATGTTTATTGACGCCGTCGTAATTACAAGTAATCGTGCCGGCTCCAATATTGACACCGGATCCTACAATCGCATCACCAATATAAGATAAATGGTTGGCTTTACTACCCATACCAATTTGACTATTTTTTACTTCTACAAAATTACCGATGTGTGCTTGATCCGCAATTTGCGCACCAGGTCGTAACCTAGCATAGGGTCCAATCACCGCATCATTCGCTACTGTCGCATCTTCAATATGTGTGTAAGCATGAACTTGAGTACCTTTACCAATCTTGGCATTCTTAATCACACAATAGGGGCCAATCTTTACACCAGAGGCAATTTCCACATCACCTTCAAAAACGCAACCCACATCAATCGATACGTCACTTGCACAATTAAAATTACCTCTAATCTCAATTCTGGCAGGATCAGCTAAAGTCACGCCGCTATCTAATAAATTGCCTGCCAAAAAGGCTTGATACTCTCTCTCAAGGGCAGCTAATTGTGCACGACTGTTTACACCCTGAACTTCCCAATCATATTGCGCCTGAGTGGTTCTAATTGGGACACCCTCCTTGGCAGCAAAGGCAATAATGTCCGTTAAATAATATTCGCCTTGTGCGTTATTGGGTTGCAATAAACCAAGCCATCTTTTCAGGTCAGCCGTATTACAAGCCATCATGCCTGTATTAATTTCTTTGATTTCTTTTTGGGAAGAGGATGCATCTTTTTCTTCAACGATCCCAACTACTTCACCATTTAGATTACGCTCAATTCGGCCATACCCAGTTGGGTTTTCCATTTTTTGAGTAAGGACTACTAGTCCTCCATCAACCGCCAACTGCTTCAATGTTTGCAGTGTTTTAACTTGAATTAGGGGAACATCGCCATACAAGATAATAGTTGTACCATCATTCGTTAAATGAGGAGTTGCCTGCAATACCGCGTGACCAGTTCCCTTTTGCTCCGATTGAACGGCAGTTTGAACATTCGGATAATCTTTACTTAAGTAGTTTTGAACTTGTTCAGAGCCGTGGCCAATGACAACACATGGCTGAGCTGAATCAGCAATTTGTCCAACAGCTTGTAAAACATGACCAAGCATTGAAGTACCGGCAACTGGATGAAGCACCTTTGGTAAAGAAGATTTCATCCGTTTACCTTGTCCAGCAGCAAGTATGACTATGTTCATGAGCTAAGTTTATTTAATTGAGTGATTAATTAATCGAATTGAATCAATTGTACATTTCCCACACTAACGCATGATGAATCAAATCCTTCTTCAAGGGCTTTATCTCCCTCAATAGAATCACCTTCTGCAGATAAGTGTTGAAAATCAAAAAGTGTTGAATCTAGCAAGTGAGAGGGTGTCACTTGAGTTAGTGACTTAAATATACTCTCGACTCTTCCTGGGTGACTCTTTTCCCAAGACTTCAAGAGTTCTTTCATCGCCACGCGTTGCAGATTTGTTTGGCTACCACACAGGTTACAAGGAATAATTGGGAAGTTTTCTTGGGAAGCGTAAGCCTCTAGATGTCTTTCAGGAACATACGCTAACGGGCGAATCACAATATGTTTGCCATCATCTGACTTTAATTTGGGTGGCATCGCCTTTAATTTGCCACCATAAAACATATTGAGTAATAAGGTTTCCAAAATATCTTCACGGTGATGGCCTAAAGCGATCTTCGTGGCTCCCAGCTCATCTGCTACCCGGTACAAGATTCCTCTTCTTAATCTTGAACACAGACCGCAAGTGGTCTTCCCTTCTGGCACTACCCGTTTCACAATGCTATATGTATCTTGTTCTTCAATATGAAAAGGCACTTCTAAATTTCGTAGGTAGTTCGGCAAAATATCTTCCGGAAAACCT
>CAISYI010000170.1 GCA_903889595.1 uncultured beta proteobacterium | reverse complement strand
TTTCTAGAAAACTGGGTACGGTTTTTAGCATATTCCTTGGCTTGTAAAAATGCATAACGTCCTAGAGCAAGAGAACGTGATGCATTACCAATCCGCTCGACATTGAAACCACTGATTTGTTTTTTAAAACCGCCCGGTCCTAGTAAAACATTTTTATCCGGCACAAAACAGTCTGCAAAATAAAGTTGTGACCAACGCTCACCACTCATAAAGCTCGATGGTTGTCCAATCTCAAAACCTGGGGTATCACGATCAATTAACATCGAACCGATACCATCAAGACCTGGGCCAAATCTTAAATAAATCAAAAATACCTTGGCATCTGGGCTATGGGTTGAAAAGACTTTACTGCCATTAACCAAGTAACCACCCTCCACTTTTTTGGCGTTGGTGGTGAGTTCTGTTACAGCAGACCCTGCGTCGGGCTCTGTCATTCCTAAAGAAATAACGGCCTTACCAGCTAATAAATCGGGTAGATAACGTTCTTTTTGATCTTGGGTCGCGTACTCAGCAAAACTACGAATTGGGCCAAAGTTTCCCGCTTGCACAATATCCGCACTTTTGGGGCAATACAAGGCGATGGTCTGAATGGCTATGACTGCATCCATCAGCGTTCCGCCCATACCTCCATCGGCCTCTTTTAGAGTAATGCCTAAAAGGCCTTGTTGACTCAGTAGCTCTGAAATTTCCCAAGGGTAATCAGGGCTATGATTTCTAGATAGAGCCCCTGGGGCTAACTTATCCTTACCCAGTTTGTGAAGAGCGTCAGCAAAAGCAATTTGTTCTGAGGAGAGTTGAAAATCCATATCTGTCTGCCTTTGAGATTATTTATTTATTGTTTTGTATTTTAACAAGACTGAAAGTATTCATTTCTTTGTTTTGAAGAGTTATGCTTTCTAATTATTTTTGCCTTGGCTTTTAAATTCGTATCCCAAATTCGAATCTAGTTAGCTAGACTCTTTAGAGTCCTTTGAAAATACCTAATGGTTTATTTAATGAACCAAAAACAAACCATTAGTTTATTAATATAGTAATATTTAAACTAATTTCTTGCCTTAGTTTATTTAATTTAATATAATTACACTATGAGTTTAAAAAATTCAAAAAAAATAAACCACTTAATCAATGATTGGCCACCTGGCACTATCTACCTATCATCTTGGCTTAAACAAATAGGTATTTCCGGACAACTAACTAATCGATATAAAAAAAGTGGTTGGTTAGAGTCTATAGGTAGTGGTGCAGTCAAACGTATGGGTGACGAGGTCGGTTACCAAGGAGCTTTGTACGCCCTTCAGTTGCAGGGGCACTCATCCATCCACGTCGGTGGCAAGTCAGCTTTAGAGCTTCAAGGTCGATTACATTATTTAAATCTAAAGGCTAATTCAGTCTCTCTATTTGGTGAGTGGACGGAGCATCTACCGAAATGGTTTTCAAATATGGATTGGGGGGGTGCCATTGCGCACCACCGTACTTCATTTTTACCCAGTGAACTGGAGCTTGTAGATTTTGAAATTAAAAATTTCTCTATCAAAATATCCAGTCCTCTAAGAGCAATTTTTGAATGTTTATACCTCGCTCCCAATAAACAAGATTTAATGGAATGTTATGAACTCTTGGAAGGTCTCAATAATGTCCAACCCACGCAAGTTCAAACAATTTTAGAGTCTTGTGAATCTATCAAAGTTAAAAGACTTTTTCTCTTTATGGCAGAAAAAATTGGGCATACCTGGTTTAAATACCTAGACTTAAAAGGGGTAAATTTAGGTAGTGGCAAGAGGAGTATTATTTCAGATGGTCATTTCGATTCAAAGTATCTAATCACTATTCCAAAGGAACTCGCATAATTAAAAATAATTACCATAATCAAGTTGAATTGTTATTAGATGTTCTTCCTTTTGTAAATCAGGAAGATTGTTTTGCGCTACACGGTGGTACAGCAATTAATCTTTTTATACGCAATATGCCAAGGCTGTCCGTTGATATTGATTTGACCTATTGCAGGGTTCAAAACCGAGAGGAAAGTCTTTTAGAAATATATAACGCATTACAAAGAATTAAAAATAAGATTGAAAAAATTTCAGGTATTACTGTTCAACACCAAGTGAATAACTTCAAATTAATTGCGTCCTCTCAAAAAGCCCAAATTAAGATTGAAGTCAACCCAGTGGGTCGAGGTTTAATTGCACCCGCGCAAAAACTGCCTCTTTGCGAAAGAGCACAATTTGAGTTCAATCGATTTGTAGAAGTCAATGTTGTTTCGACTGGTCAGCTTTATGGCGGGAAAATCTGTGCTGCGTTAGATCGACAAAATCCTAGAGATTTATTTGATGTTAAGTATTTATTGGAGAATGAAGGTTTTTCAACTGAGATAAAAACTGGTTTTTTGTACAATTTACTTTCTAGTAGCGCCCCAATCAATGAAGTTTTGTTGCCAAACTTATTAGATCAAAGAAACACACTAGATAACCAATTTGAGGGAATGAGCTCGATTTCTTTTACCTATGGGGACTTTTTAGATACAAGAAATTTACTTTTGAGTACCATAAAAGAAAAACTTTCTTTAGAGGATCGACAATTTTTATATAGTATAAAAAGCTTAGTCCCAAATTGGAACCTCTATGCATTTAGTGATTTCCCATCGATTAAATGGAAGATACAAAACCTAAAAAAACTAAAGTCTGAAAATCCCAACAAGTATGATCAGCAGCTTGATCAATTAAAAAGCAAGCTTGGCATTTAATTTTCCGTAAGATAATGTCCCTAATTCAAATAGGACTCTGCATTATTTATGCGAAAATAAATTAAGCGACATTTAGATTTCAAGCATTATTTATAACTTTATTGACCACTATTATGAAAATCATTATTCCTGAAGACTACCAAGATTGCGTTCGTCATCTCAAATGCTTTTCACTATTAAAAGACCATGAAGTAATAATCCTCAATGAACCCCTTAAGACTTTAGATGAACGAGTTGCTGCCCTATCATCAGCAGATGCCTTA
>CAISYI010000169.1 GCA_903889595.1 uncultured beta proteobacterium | reverse complement strand
ATTTAGCTGGACATACTTCACCTGGGTGAGCAGCTGTATATTGAGCAGCTTGTAATTTACGTAATGTTTCAGAAACATCACGTGCGATTTCATTGGAATGAATTTCAGCTGTTTTAATCATGCCTTCTGGATTGATGATGAATGTGCCACGCAGTGCTAAACCTTCTTCTTCAATATGAACACCGAAAGCACGTGTTAAAGCATGAGTTGGATCGCCCACGAGTGGGAATTGTGCTTTGCCAACTGCTGGTGAAGTTTCGTGCCATACTTTGTGTGAGAACTGTGTATCAGTAGTAATGATGTAAACTTCTGTACCTGCTTTTTGGAAAGCAGCATAGCTATTAGCAGCATCTTCAATTTCAGTTGGGCAGTTAAATGTGAAAGCTGCAGGCATGAAAATGAATACTGACCATTTTCCTTTGAGTGATTCTTCAGTTACTGTAATGAACTTACCATTGTGAAAAGCTTGGTTTTTGAATGGTGCTACTTGTGTATTAATGAGTGACATAGTATTTCCTTTGTTAAAAAAATGAATTTTGGTTACGACAGATGCTATTGTGAAGTATTGTCGAATAGTTGTAAATTGAATAAAATTGATCTAGTTAATCGATTTTATTGATAAAGAGGAAACCCATGGCTGCATTACCAACTATCAAGCAGTTACGCTATTTACAGGCTTTAAATAAAACCCTTAGTTTTACTGAGGCAGCTGCACTTTGTTTTGTTGGACAGTCCACCTTAAGCGCCGGTTTGAAAGAACTTGAAGCTACTTTAGGAGTACAGTTAGTCGAAAGAGATAAACAAACTGTCTCGATTACCCCAATCGGTCAAGAAGTCATTGATAGGGCAGAGCGTCTGCTGGCGCAAGCTGATGATTTAGTTGATTTTGTGGATAGTTATGCTGGTTCCATGGTTGGTGTTATTAAACTCGGTGTCATCCCAACCATAGCCCCATTCATATTACCTACTCTGATGCCGAAGATGAGGGAACAATACCCTGATTTACAAATTGCCTTAAGAGAGGACCTGTCAGGTAATTTGATTAATAAATTAGACCGACATGAACTTGATTTTGCTTTGATTGCTCTACCTTATGATACTGAGGGTTTTTTAGTTAAAGAATTATTTGATGATGAGTTTTGGTTAATTGCTAAAGAAGGTGACCCCATCTTTAAAAAGAAAGATTTACATTTAAGTCATCAGATGAGTGATCGAATTTTATTACTCGAAGATGGTCACTGTATTCGGGAACATACCTTAAAGGCTTGTCGAAGAAGCGAGTTAGTTAGTCATAATGGGATTGAGGCGACTAGTTTGCTGACCTTAGTGCAAATGGTGGAGTCAGGCCTAGGAATTGCCTTATTACCAGAAATGGCGGTGCAGTCAGGATTGTTAAGTAATACACAGTTAATTGCTAGACCACTAGCTGTCCCTACGCCGAAGCGAAAAATTGCTTTAATTGCTAGGCCATCTACTGCAAGGATTGAAGAGTTTAATGCCTTAGTTAAAGTAATCAAGAATTAACTATTTCAAGTTTTATTTAGAAAGAGATCTATATGTCTATGCCAATCGCTCCACTTTTATTTATTTCTCATGGTGCACCCACCTTTGCCTTGGAACCAGGAGTGCTCGGGCAAGAATTAAACAATATTGGGAAGAGTCTTACTAATATCAAAGCAATTTTGATTGTTTCCCCGCATTGGCAGACAGACGTTATAGAAGTAATGACTACCCAAATGCCTGAAACAATTCATGATTTTTATGGATTCCCTAAACCTTTATATGAATTAAAGTATCCAGCACTTGGAAGCCCCTCTATCGCATTGCACACAATCGATGTTTTAAGAAAAGCTGGCTTACAAGTCCAAGAAAATAAT
>CAISYI010000168.1 GCA_903889595.1 uncultured beta proteobacterium | reverse complement strand
GTATGAGTGGTGGTATTGCTTATGTTTATGACGAAGATGGTTTATTTGCTAAACGTTGTAATACAACGATGGCAACTTTAGAGCCAGTACTCTCAAAACAAGAACAAGAAAAGCAAATTCCAGTTTCTCAGTGGCATGCTCCTGAAGATGTAAAAGAAGGTGGTCAACGGATTTGTGACGAGGAAATCCTAAAGGGTTTAGTTGAAAAACATTTCCGTCATACCGGGTCTGAACAAGCTAAAAAAATACTAGGTAATTGGGAAAGTGAAAGAACCCGTTTTGTCAAAGTATTCCCAACAGAGTACAAGCGAGCATTAGGAGAGTTGTGGGAAAAAGCTCAAGGTTTAGCTGAAAAGAAAACTGCAAAAGTTTAACGAAAGAATAAGAGAGATTGCTATGGGAAAAATGACAGGATTTATGGACTTTGAACGTCAGTCCGAGCATTATGAAGCGCCTTTAACACGTGTTAAGCACTACAAAGAATTTGTGGCGCCGCTGACTAATGAAGAAGCAAAAACGCAAGGTGCGCGTTGTATGGATTGTGGCATTCCATTTTGTAATAGTGGTTGCCCTGTAAACAATATCATTCCAGACTTTAATGAGCTTGTTTATCAGCAGGATTGGGAAGCTGCGATTGCAGTTTTACATTCGACCAATAACTTTCCAGAGTTTACTGGCAGAATCTGTCCGGCCCCTTGTGAATCAGCTTGCACTTTAGGAATTAATAGTGACCCAGTTGGTATCAAGTCCATCGAACATGCAATTATTGATAAAGCGTGGGAAAACGGTTGGGTTAAACCACAATTACCAACTCATAAGACTGGCAAAAAGATTGCCATCGTTGGTTCAGGGCCTGCAGGTCTAGCGGCTGCACAACAATTAGCAAGAGTTGGGCATGATGTAAGTGTCTATGAAAAAAATGATCGTGTTGGCGGTTTGCTTCGTTACGGTATTCCTGATTTCAAAATGGAGAAGTGGTTAATCGATAGGCGCGTTGAGCAAATGGAAGCAGAAGGAGTCACATTCGTTACTGGCGTTTTTGTTGGTAAAGAACAGTTAGACCCTGCGATTAAAGATTATTCGCAAAAAAGAGTAGATCCAGATGAGTTGTTAGCTAAATATGATGCAGTCATTATTAGTGGCGGTGCAGAACAACCTAGAGATTTACCAATACCTGGTCGTGACCTCAAAGGTGTACATTACGCCTTAGAGTTTTTAATTCCACAAAATAAAGAAGTTGCTGGTGATATTAAAAATACGATTGATGCTAAAGGTAAGCATGTAATCGTAATTGGTGGTGGTGATACAGGTTCCGACTGTGTTGGCACTTCAAATCGTCATGGCGCCAAATCAGTAAGTCAATTTGAGTTATTGCCACAACCACCACAAGAAGAGAACAAACCACTGGTTTGGCCTTATTGGCCAACTAAATTACGTACTTCATCCTCTCATGAAGAAGGTTGCGCTAGAGATTGGTCAGTTGCTACGAAACGTTTTGAAGGTAAAGACGGCAAACTTGAGAAAATCATCGGTGTACGTCTCGAATGGCGTGATGGCAAAATGGCTGAAATTCCGGACACAGAGTTTGAAATGCAAGCGGAATTAGTTTTCTTAGCCATGGGATTTGTTTCCCCAGCGCAGCAAATCCTTTCTGGCTTTGGAGTTGAAAAAGATAATCGTGGAAATGCAAAAGCAACAGTTGAAGGCGCTAAGGCTTATCATACAAACCAACCAAAAGTATTTGCTGCAGGTGATATGAGACGTGGTCAGTCTTTAGTTGTATGGGCTATCCGTGAAGGTCGCCAATGTGCTAGAGCAGTTGATGAATTCTTAATGGGCTCAAGCGAACTGCCAAATTAATTCGTTTTAATGATGGATGAAGATTTTCCCCAAAGTGAGTATTAGTATCTAACTTTGGGGATTTTTCTTTGTTTGAATTGCTTGTTTTGTATCTAAACACACACCAATTTTTTCACCAACTTCGTGACAGTGATGGCTGGAATTAAAAGCAACTATGTTGGTACCTGAGTCCAACTTAAGAGTGTACAAGTACATTGCACCTCGAAATACTTTATTGATAATTGTGGCACTGATGGCTCCGTTAACTTCTAACTGAACATTCTCTGCACGAAT
>CAISYI010000167.1 GCA_903889595.1 uncultured beta proteobacterium | reverse complement strand
GCTATCTCCTTATCGTTATGAATTAATCTATTCTAATGAATATTTTAGAAGTTCCAAAATTTCTTCGATTGAAAAGACTTTAGGGTATTCTATTAAATTATTAGAATTTGAATATGAGACGCTCGTAGTTATGCAAGACACTTTTTTAAGCGATTCGAAATCACCAGAGCATCATGTTGGCAATGCAAGACCAGAGAGTCCTAAAGCATTATTTTGGGCTTTATCGATGCTCGCCCTGCAAGGCTTTGGGGGGGTTTTCCCGATTGCACGTAAGGTGATCGTCGAAAAGCATAAATGGTTAACGGATAAACAATTTTTAGAAGAGTGGGCGGTCGCTCAGGTCTTACCAGGCCCCAATATTGTGAATTTATCAGTGATGCTCGGTAATCGCTGGTTTGGTGGTTTAGGTGCCTTTTTGGCAGTTTTAGGTATCTTTTTCTTTCCATCTATTGTTTTAATCTTAGTCGCTATCTTTTTTGAACATATTAAAGATTTACCCCTTGCGGCAGGAGCTCTGAAGGGAATGGGGGCGGTTTCTGCTGGTTTAATTGCGGGCTCTTCGATTAAATTAGCTACGGGTCTAAAGACTCACCCAATTACTTTGTGGGGTGCCCTGATCTTTTCCTTGTTTGCTTTTTTGGGGTTAGTGATTTTTCACTTTAAGTTAATTTCTTTGCTTTTAACACTTGCTCCCTTGAGTATTTATTTAACTTATCGCCGTATTCGTGAGCTTCCCGGTAAACATCCAAATAACTCGGAGAATCAGTCATGAGCTTCGGATTATCTGATTGGTTGAATATCGCCTGGCAATTTGCGAGCGTCTCTTTGTTTGCGATTGGTGGAGCGATTGGTTTACTCCCTGAAATGCATCAGTTTTTCGTGGTAGAAAATAAATATATTACGGAAGATCAGTTTACGTCTGGGATTGCTTTAGCTCAGGCTTCACCAGGTCCGAACGCTTTAATGATGGCGATGCTCGGCTGGGGCTTTGGTATTAATGCCACGCCCGTGGGTCAATCAACAATCCCGTACGCTGTGATGGCCTTTGTAATGTCAATGATTTGTATCTTATTACCGTCTTGTTTGTTAAATTACACGGCGACAAAATGGGTTCATAAAAACAGTGAACGAATGATAGTGAGGGCCTTTAAGCAAGGCGTAGCTCCAGTTGTGGTGGGAACGATGCTGGCTTCTAGTTGGATTATCGTGGCCCATGATATGAATATTCAGGTTTACTGGCCGACATGGTTGCTGGCTTTTGTCGCAGTCCTTTTAGTAGTATTTACCCGCTTACATATTTTGGCCTTACTTGGCCTTGGCGCGTTAGTTGGGATGACAGGTTGGATTGCTTAGTTACATAACCTCATTCCAATTTCAATGAGTGGTGGTTTACGCTGAGCAAAGCTAAACTAAACCAACTTCCCTCCTAACCTTATTTGAACTGATTTCTGTTTTTACAAACAACTTTGAAAAGTGTGTCAAGATTTATCAAAGTAATTTTTAAAAAATAACTGGAGATCAAGATGGTAAGACTTGCTGATTTATCAGAAGCAGAACGTAAAATGCATTTAGACCGGGTGGCGACTTTACCTGAGTTTGCAGATCCAATTCTTAATCGCTGTAAACCTTTGAATCAAATGCGCATTGCCTTGATTACTACCGCAGGGATTCATACCCACCAAGATCGTCCCTTTGACACACTTGGTTCTGGCATGGACTATCGTGTGATTCCTGAAGATGCTACTGAAAAAGACCTCGTCATGAGCCATGCCTCAGTGAACTTTGACCGAACAGGTTTTCAGTCTGATGTGAATGTCGTGTTTCCTCTGCAACGCTTGCAAGAACTCGTAAAGGATTCAGTTGTAGGTTCCTTAGCGAAGTTTCATTATTCCTTCATGGGTGCGATTGCCCCTGTCACTAAGTATGAAGAAAAAGTTCGCGAATTAGTGGACTTATTAAAACAGGATGGGGTCGACGCCGTCGTTCTAACACCAGTTTGACCACTCTGCACTTGCGCCGTGAGCGCAATCGGCTGGTATTTAGAAGCACAAGGGATCGCCACTGTTTCCATTAGTTTGATTCGTGAACACTCGGTCGCTTTAAAAGCGCCAAGAGCTTTATGGGTTTCGTTTATCCTAGGCCGCCCCTTAGGCGCTCCAAACGAGCCGGCATTTCAACATCGTGTTTTAAAAGAGGCTGTGGATTTATTACAAGAAACAAATTGGCCCGTATTAAAAGATTTTAATGAAGAAGCACCTGCAGATGAACTAGGCTTTTATTCTGAAAATCTGGTCTGTCCTGTGAGCTTTCCGACTAAAACGGTGGAAGGTGATTTACAAGGTCGGCTTTTAAATGAAATTGCGCAGTTACAAGCTTGGTACTCTTTAGCTAAAAATGTTAAAGGTGGCACTACGACGGGCATCACCAAGTGCACGCCTGAGGAACTCGGCACATTCATCGTGTCATGGTTGACTGATTCACCGAGTCAGGGCCTCAAAGACCTTGATTATCCAATGGGGGCGCTATTAAAGCTGGCAACCGACGAGTTAAAAGCGTTTTACTATGAAGCTAAATCTGTTCAGCCAGGTAAACATACTGCTATTAGTATTCAAGATTGGTTTTGGTTTGAAACAAGCGCGGGAGAAATATTCCTGAAATTAAAAGACCAGGTGTCAAATATGGAGGAGCCTTCCTTTAAAGGTTTAGCAACGACTAGCCTCGTGCCGAGGGTGATTCAACAGCGTATCGCAGATTCAAAATAAACGCTGTTCTAGTGCGCTGATATCTTAAGTGAACTCCCAAAGGCTTAGTGAACATCTAAGCCTTTGGGGAAAGTCCTAGGTAGTATTTGTTTTAGTTTTGTTTATATTAGTAAGTTACTCATAAAAAATAGATTCGTAGAAATGAATCATTTAAAAATCAGGAGACACAATGACTTCCCCCTCAGTCACTAAGGCCGATATTTTGCTGGCTTGCAAAGACATGCTTTGCAAAGAACTCTATGTCATCTTTACTACACCTACCAATGGTATGGGTCCAGTCATGGAAAATCTGGAAAAACATTTAGAGTTCCAAATTGCCCTAGAAAAATCAGGAGTGATGTTTGGTGCAGGTCCTTTTTTTGCTGAGAATGAATCGGATTGGAATGGTGAGGGCATGGTGATTATTCGTGCTAACTCCCTCTCGCATGCTCAAGACATTGCAGCTAAAGATCCAATGCATCAGTGTGGCGCGCGGTCTTTTAAAGTCAGGCCTTGGTTACTCAATGAAGGATCGATTACGATTCAACTGAATTATTCGGATCGTTCACAAAAATTACTTTAATTAATAAGGAATTTGATATGGCATTGCAATCAATAAAATCCTCTTCCTACAAAATTAAAATATGGCAGAGCCTTACCTTAGCGATTTGTGCATTGATGAGTAGTACTGTTCTAGCGCAAAGCGATTTTCCTAAACAAAAACCAATTAATTTCATTGTGGCGACTGGACCTGGTAGTTCTACCGACTCCATTGCACGCCTGGTTGCCGCCAAGCTGACTGAAACTTTAGGTTGGAATGTCGTAGTAGAAAACAAGTTAGGCGCCAGTGGCAATATTGCCTGCGTCTATGTCAAAAGATCTAATCCGGATGGCTATTCGATTTTGGTCCATAGCGTGTCATTTGCGATCAATCCCAGTATTTATAAAAATGCTGGCTATGACGCGATCAATGATTTTGAACCCGTTGCGCTAGGTGCAAGCTCACCGAATGTGATTGGTATCAATATGTCTATACCCGTAAACAATCTCAAAGAGTTAGTGAATTACGGCAAAAAAGAAAAGTTGAGTTACTCTTCTTCTGGCATCGGCACGACCACTCATTTGACGATTGAGCGTTTTAAAAATATGACGAATTCTGACTTTGTACATGCGCCGTACCAACCTGCACAAGCGGTGGGTGCAACGGTTGCAGGTCATACTCAAATATCGAGTACCTCTATGCCACCAACCATTCCGTTCATTAAAGCTGGTAAATTAAAAGCCTTAGCGGTTACGAGTGCGCAGCGTTCAGCAGCACTTCCTGATGTGCCAACGATGGCAGAGCAAGGATTTCCGGAATTTGATGATACGACTTGGTTTGGTTTCTTTTCAGCTAGCAAAACACCGCCTGAAGTTTTGGCGAAGTTAAATGCTGAAATTAATCGAGCGATTGAGTCTAAGGATGTCAAAGAAAAACTCACAGGTTTAGGACTTGATACCAAGTCCTTATCAACCAGTGAGTTCAAACAGTATGTGAAAGCAGAAGTGCCCAACTGGGCACGAGCCGTTAAAGAGTCTGGGGCAACCGCCGAAT
>CAISYI010000166.1 GCA_903889595.1 uncultured beta proteobacterium | reverse complement strand
GAGCGATGGTTTTTTTAAGTCCGGAGACATCGGTATTATGGATGAGAAGGGCTTTACCAAAATTATTGATCGTAAAAAAGACATGATCCTTGTCTCGGGTTTTAATGTTTATCCAAATGAACTTGAGGATATTATTGCTACCCATCCTGGGGTTTTGGAGTGCGCAGTAATCGGTGTGCCCGATGAAAACTCTGGGGAAGCAGTCAAAGTCTTTATCGTTAAAAAAGACCCATTGCTAACTGAAGAAGTCATTAGTGAATTCTGTAAAGAGAATTTTACTAATTACAAAAGACCTAAATATATTGAGTTCAGAGCTGAACTACCGAAGTCGAATGTCGGAAAAATTCTTCGCAGACATTTAAGACCTAATTAAAGAAAATAAAATAATGATTCCTAAAGTGTTACAGGGCTTAAGTATGCCCATTATTGCTGCACCCATGTTTACCGTGAGTTATCCAGAAATCGTTATTGCACAGTGTTGTTCCGGTATTGTCGGTTCTTTTCCAGCTCTGAATGCAAGACCTCCAGAGTTGCTCGATGAATGGCTAAGTGAAATACAATCTTCCTTAAAATCATTTCAAAAGAATAATCCTGAAAAAAAGGTGGGGCCGATTGCAGTGAACCAGATTATTCACCAATCCAATCAACGATTGGAGCAGGATGTCAAAGTCTGTGTCAAACATCAAATACCTATTTTTATTACAAGTCTTCGTGCGCCTGTAAAAGAAATTATTGATGAAGTGCATCGTTATGGTGGGATTGTTTTACATGATGTAATTAATTTGAGACATGCAGAAAAGGCTTTAGAGGCTGGGGTTGATGGATTAATTCTAGTTGCTGCAGGTGCTGGAGGTCATGCTGGTTCAACCTCACCATTTGCTCTTGTCAACGAAATCCGACACATTTTTAAAGGACCGATTGCCCTTTCAGGTTCTATTTCAACTGGGTCAGATATATTAGCGGCTAAGGCAATGGGAGCAGATTTTGCGTACATGGGGACGCGTTTTATTGCCAGTAAAGAAGCACATGCTTCCGAACATTACAAAGAAGCAATTGTTAGAGCAAAAAGCGCAGATATTATTTATACAGATTTCTTTACTGGTGTTCATGGTAATTATCTAGAAGAGAGTATTACCCAAGCTGGCATTGATCCAAAAAACTTTCCTAAAAGAGAACAGAAATCTATTGGAGAAGCATTAGATCAAAAATCAGATCATTCGGCAAAAGCCTGGAAAGATATTTGGGGCGCTGGTCAAGGAGTTGGTTCGATTGATGATATTCCAACCATTCAAGAGATTATGGACCGATTAGAGCTTGAGTATCAAAGCGCATTGAAAGCAATTTGCGAAAAAGTTTAAGTATAGGCGTAAGTGCGAGCTTTGAAGTGCACGCTCAATAACAGGCTCAATTTATTCATGAGATTTATAATGTCTCATGAAGATAAAATTAAGTCAGAGACTTTCTTGGGATCAGGATCAAGTATCGCACTCAAGATTGTGGTTCTCAGAAGCTGGAGTCCCACCAAGTGAAAAAGTTGTTTTAGCAGATGATACCTTTTCCGCTAATACTCTGTACCAATTGGCACAAGATGGTCATGCTATGTTGTGGCAAGGGGACTATCAAAATGTAAGACAGGCACTCACAGCACTCATAAAACGGGTTGATCGTCCTAAACGCGTAGGCTCAGAAAAAAAACTAACTAGCCCAGCTGATATTTTTAACCACCACCGCGAAGAGCAAAGAAAAAGAGCTACGATTCTTGGGCAATTATTGATCCCAATTTCCAAGACATTTGAGATACAGTTAAGGCGTGGTCAAGACGTTAAAGAAGCGTTCTCTCAAGTCTTGGAAGAGCCCACGGAAGATTTCGTGATATCTTTGCGAGGATTACTCGCCATCATTAGTGCTTATGAATGGTATAAAAAGGGAATCTTGATTCCCTACCTCAATCAAAAAATGACGCCGTATTTTGGTGTTTTTTCTCCAGCCCGCTCAGAGTATCTTGATTTAGTTGCCTATCAAACTCTTCCTATTCCATGTAAACTTGCCTTTGATATAGGAGTGGGTTCAGGTGTATTAAGTGCAATCTTAGCGAAAAGAGGAATAAAAAAAATTATCGCCACCGATATTGATTCAAGGGCAATTGCTTGTGCCTCGTTCAACATGAAAAATTTAGGCTATTCTGCTCAGGTTGAAGTAATTCAACAAGCATTATTTCCGAACATGAAAGCCGATTTAATTGTTTGTAACCCACCATGGGTGCCAGCAAATCCCAGCTCGCCGATAGAAAGTGCTGTGTTTGATCCTGAATCAAATTTCCTGAAAAGCTTTTTACTACAGGCGGCTAATCACCTTTCAGATCAGGGTCGAGCTTGGTTAATCTTATCTGATTTTGCAGAACATTTAGGTTTGCGCTCGAGAGAAGAGTTGCTTCAATGGATAACTGATGGTGGTCTCAAGGTTGTCAATAAAGTTGATGTTAAACCGAAACACCCTAAAACAAGAAACAACGATGATCCATTATTTTTTGCGAGAAGCAAAGAAGTCACATCTCTTTGGGAATTGTCAAAATAAAAGCAATATGCAAGATGTATTAGGACTCTTATTTCTTCAGGAATGCCATGGCGTCACGTCCTACCATCGTAATCACTAAGGCGATAAAACAAAAAACAATCCCAGCCCATTGCCAAGGAGAAATGGTTTCGCTCAATATGATCATTCCACTGAGAAGTCCAACCATTGGAACACCCAAGCTAAAAGGAGATATTCGATTGGCACTATAGGTTTGTATTAAACGAGTCCAAAGTGCATAAGCAACGAGGTAGGAAAAAATAGCTAAATAAATAATGGAAAGCCAAGTACTAGCGTTGTGGGCAAACCAACTTGAAACATTTTTTTCCGGAAAAAATATCCAATTTAAAAAAATGAAAGGGATGATTGGAACAAAACTACTCCAAACAATAAAATTGATAGCATCAAAGCGATGATATTTTTGATGGACTTTTCGAATCGTAATATTAGAAGCACCCCACATCATGGCACCACATAAACACAGGACTATTCCTAATAGGGGAACTTGCAAATCCTTTACGCTGTTCGGGAAAACATAATTAAGTCCAAAACACGTTAAGCCGATGGCGGCAAATCCAAGACCAACTAAAAAAGATTTACTCGGTTTTTCAGTCAAGATGAAGTAACTAAATAGCGCTGTAAAGAAGACCTGAGTTTGTAATAACATTGAAGCGAGGGCAGCGCTTAAACCAATATGTAATGCGACGAACAAAAATCCGAATTGCCCAACACCCTGTAGTAAACCATTGAGCAATAACCATTGCCAAGCAATTTTAGGTGGTTTAAATATAAATATAAAAGGGATTAGACTAAATACAAATCGCCAAGCACCTAATTGAAATGGTGTTAACTCCTCTAGCGCAAATTTCATGGCAACAAAATTTGTTCCCCAAATCAGAACAATCAGAAAAATAGCAAAGTAATCTTTAGGCGAAATAGTTTGGTGATTTGGCATCTTTAGTAGACGGTTAAGCCTCCATCGAGAGTCAGAGTTTGTCCAGTAATAAAACTTGCTAGGTCACTAGCGAGGTATGCCACAGCACCAGCTATTTCATTACTCTGAGCAAAGCGACCTAGCGGAACCCGATTTAACATTTCAGCTTTCCTAACGGGATCTTCTAAGCTCGGTGCTCGTGATTCTGTAAAGGTGGTTCCTGGAGCAATTGAATTTACACGAATTTGATGAGGCGCGAGTTCAATGGCGAGCATTTTACTTAAATGAATAATACCTGCCTTACTAACGCCATAGGTGC
This sequence comes from uncultured beta proteobacterium, assembly GCA_903889595.1. Taxonomy (GTDB): domain Bacteria; phylum Pseudomonadota; class Gammaproteobacteria; order Burkholderiales; family Burkholderiaceae; genus Polynucleobacter. Next base: position 3,739 of record CAISYI010000166.1, on the reverse strand, counting down.
TCGCTCCTTGAAAGCCCACTAAGCCGTGGGTGGAAGCAAGTTGGATAATACTACCCGGCATCTTATTTTTTATGAGGTGCTTTGAAAAAGTAGTGCTCATAAAAAAGGTGCCAGTCAAATTGGTATTGATAATGTTTTCCCACTCTAGCCGAGTAGTATCGATTGCCAATTTTCGTAAAGAAGGTAAGCCAGCATTATTGACCAGGGTATTGAGATTGGGAAAGACCTCGAAAGCTTTCAAGAAGGTTTCATCAATACTTTCTTGGAGAGTAATGTTTAAGGATAGTGGCAGAACCTGAACGCCACACTCTTGAACTTTTTCAACTGTTTGATTTAGGGAGTCAGTATTGAGATCAGTTACAACGATGTCATAGCCCGCTTTAGCTAAAGCAATTGCGCCTGCTTGACCGATTCCATACGATGCACCAGAGATGAGAGCTGCTTTGTTTTTTGATGAAGACATAAGTAATTTTTTTGTTTGGTTTCTATTTCTATTTCAATTGTGAGATTAAAAACTCAACGATATCATCTAGTTGATTTGTCTTGGGATCAGTATGACCACCTGGGTAAGACCTTAACTCTTTTTGGGAGCTCGCAATAAGATCATACAAGTGTTGTTGTCCTTCTTTTGTGAAAATCTCATCATCCTGTTTAGTCTGAAATAAAACCGGAGTCGTTACTTTTATTGCGTCTTGAATTAAACGTTCGTTAGGCGTGCGACAGGTTCCCCACATTCCCAAAGCAGAGGCTTTAATTCGAGCATCTGCAGCCACTAAAGGCAATCCATAGGCAGTTCCCATCGAGATTCCGTACCAGGCAATCCTATTGGGGTCAATATTGGGTTGTTTTAACAAATGGTCGATGCTTGCTTGCCAATCTTCAAGCATGGTGTCAACGCTATTACCAGATTGCCATAAATCTCTAAACTCCTGACGAACTATTGGACCATCATTAAATACCTCTCTTCGATCACCATGGACGGGACCATCAATCGCTGCTACTGCGATTTGATGTTGCCCAACTAAAATTTGGGCAATATCAAGCACTAGCTGTGATTTTTTATGCCCACTTCCACCATGACCCACTAAAACTAAGGGGAACTTCTTTGAGGATTCGGTATTGGGTTGCTGAGGTACCCATAAACAAAAGGGGACTTTTCTTTGGTTGACTTCTAATACAAAATCTATGGGGGATGATATTGGGTGCATATTTAATGAATGAGATCTTCTTTTACGAAGTAATTATTTAAAAAATCCTATGGTTTACCCTAGTGGGTTGAATCAATGCGAAACTTATTGGCTACTATAAATATAATTAATTTAATTAGACCATAACATGTTTCGCTAATCATGTTTGTCTAAATAACTCAATCTAAATGGAGAGCAAAATGACTACTGAAAAAGTATATGAAATGCCAATTATTGATGTAACACCTGAGCAGATGTCAAAGCGAGTTGCTAGGCACAGCGAATTGAAATATCCGCCAGATCGTTATCCAGATAGTTTGATTCCTGGCCACGTCAGAAAAAACTATTTAGTGGTTGGAACTGGACTGATTGTTGAGGGTGGCAAAGATCCCATGTCAGCCATTCCAATTTCTGAGGGCTTTCAAATGTCTTATGTGACTGCTACACCAGGTAATGGGCCGATGCTGCACAACCATGACACGAATGAAACGTTTGTTGCCATCAAAGGTCAGTGGCGGGTTATTTGGGGAATAGGTGATAAGTACCACGTGGATTTAAATGAACTGGATGTATGTTCTGTTCCGCCATTTGTGCCAAGAAGATTCATTAATTTAACAACTGGTGAAGGTCGCGAAGAAGGCTTGTTATTAACAGTTCAACCTGGCAATGTAGCTAAAGTTGAGTTTGTGTAATCCTTTAATAAGTAAATGAGTTAATAAACGGAGACTTTAATCATGAAATTAAGATTTTTGGTAAATCACTTTTTAAGAATTGCGGCGTTAGTCACATTCAGCGTTGGAGTCTTCGGTTCAGCGAGTGCTCAAAATACAGATTGGCCAAACGGCTCAATTCGTCTAGTAATTCCTTTTGCTCCTGGTGGTGGTGTAGACGGCTTAGGCCGCATCATTGCCCATGCCTTAGAAGAACGTTTAAAAGTGTCAGTATTTGTGGATAATAAGGCTGGTGCCAACGGCACTATAGCGATGAGTTTCTTGAAGCAAGCAAAACCAGATGGTTACACTTTGTCGATGGTTTCCACAGGCGCCTTAGATGTGAATGCGGTCTTGATGAATTTACCTTATGATCCGGTTAAAGATTTTACTTATATTGCGCCGATTGTTAAATTTCCATTCTATTTAGTAGTCAATCCTCAATCAGGCATTAAATCACTCGATGATTTAATCGCCAAAGCAAAAGCTGATCCTGGAAAGATTTCCTATAGCTCTCCTGGTGTAGGGAACGGTACTCACTTAGCGGGTGCTTTACTCAGTAAAATGACTGGCGCACAAATGACCCATGTACCTTATAAAGGCGCTGGGCCGGCAGCTGTTGCAGTATTGGCTGGTGAAGTTGATTTTACTTTAGGTTCTGGCCCGTCCATTTTTGGTTTCGTGGAGCAAGGTAAGTTAAATGCATATGCGACCACCAGTCTCACGCGCGTACCTAATCGGAGTATGTATCCTACTTTAAATGAGTTAGGTCTGAAGGGTTATGAGGCAAGTTCACTATCTGGTATTGTGGGACCTGCAGGAATGCCACCGGCAGTCACAGCCAAAATTGCTAAAACAATTGATGAGATTTTGGCAAATAAAGAAATTCAAGATAAGATTTTGCAAGCAGGTATGGTTATTTGGAGTGGTTCAGGAAAAATGTTCGAAGAATCCATTTCAGCGGATAGAAAAAAATGGGGTGATTTGGTTGGTTCACAAAATTTAAAATTAAATTAACTACAATAATTGTTGTTGTAAAACCTTCAATATTTAAAAGGGATTGAAAATGCAAAAAAATGGTTTAAAAAAACTTACATTGGCCCTCATCGGCTTGATGGGATTACAAGCATTACCTAGTTTGGCAGAAAATCAACCTGAATTACTTTGGTTAGGACAAGCTGGTTATCGTATTAAAACTGCTAATAATCAAAATATTATTATTGATCCGTGGATTTTGGGTGGCCCAAAGGCTCCTGCAGAATTCAAGAAAGATTTGTCTGCTTTAGGAAAAATCGATGTAGTTTTAGTAACGCATGCGCACGTTGATCACATCGGTGATTCTGTTGCGATTGCAAAATTAAATAATGTAAAGTTGTACGGACCAGCTGACATGGTTACTCCTTTGGTGACGCTTGGTGAGATTCCAGCGGAGTTAACCCATCGTTTTAATAAAAGTGGTACACAAACTCCAATTCCTGGCGTTAAGGTGACACCAGTAAAAGCAGAACATTCTTCTCTCCTCGTCTGGAAAAATCCAGCAACGGGCAAGAATGAGTCTCATCCTGCCGGTGAACCAGTGGGTTACATTATTGAACTAGAAAATGGTTTCAAAATTTGGCATATGGGCGATACTGGATTATTCGGTGATATGAAGTTTATCGGCGAATACTACAAGCCTGATTTAGTCATGATTCCGATTGGTGGTAACTTTACGACTGGTCCGGTAGACGCAGCTTATGCAATTAAAAACTGGATTAAGCCGAAGATGGTTTTGCCGATGCATTACAACTCAAACCCAATGGCAACTGGCACTTTTGCACAATTCGCAGAAGCAATGAAGGG
>CAISYI010000165.1 GCA_903889595.1 uncultured beta proteobacterium | reverse complement strand
CCATGTTTCAATTTCCATGTTTCATATTCGGATGGTCTTAAGCCATAACGGGCTAGCATCCCTTCATGGATACGCCTAAGCTCTTCAATAACCAGAGCTTGTACGCTTAGCCTCTCTGATTCTGTAACACTTTCTATGACTGCTTGCTGAATACATAAGAGTGGGTCAAGTTCTGGATGTGTGATAACTTCAAAGATGGTCTTTTTAATGAAATCGCGCCTTGCTAAACGAAGAGGGTCAGGCTCTGCAAGATCCTGTTTAATAGCTAAATATTCTTGTGTTGAGCGTTCATAAGCCCAAACATATAAATCGCGAAGCAACTCCACTCGAGTCAGCTCATAAATACCGAGGATTGCCGAACTGTAAGCTTGCTCTGGAACATCTAGAAATGTGAGTGGGCATAAATTTGCCTTAAACAGCGGAAGATTTGCCGCTAATCGAGAGGTGCGTTTATTAATATCTGCAAATGGTTGTAAGTAGGGTAAATGAACCATCGTGAAAAATGATTGCTCGAAGGGGTCACTAATTTTGTTCACTTTATTTAGAAAAACATCTAAGTACTCTTCAATTTGCTGAGGCGTCGTTAAAGGCCTATAAACACTTTTTCCAATTAGTACAGTATGTTGACGAATTCGACCTTCGTCATCTGGGTTAGGTAATAAGTTTTCAGCTAAAGCACTATGCAAGTTCATCATCGTATATCGATTAAATTCTACGTCATCGATATTCTTCACCAAAAGTTCTATTGCTGTTTTATGGTTTAGTAACATTTGAGTTTCGATAGCGGCTTTTCCGCTTGCCACCTTACCATGTTCGAATAGTTCAAATGTATCGAGGCGAGAGTAAGTGTTACCTTCTAAATGGCTGGAAGCCCATGATAAGTCAATTAATAAGCGATTAAGAATAGAACGGCTATACGTGCCCGCTGGCTCTTCAACTTTACCTATTTTTCCCATCTTGTAAAGTTGTCTACGAAGAGATTCGGACAAATACCAAGTCTCATTCGGGAGATAGGAGACTAAAAAATCACCCTGATAGCCGATTGGTTTTCGTACTTCAGAAGGTTTATTGATATAAGCAAGAATATCTTTACTATCCGCTGAGAGCGGAATATACCTAGGAAAGGTATCGCTTTCACTATTTTTTATTTCATGGATAGTTATTTGGGAACTCGCGTCAAAATATCGGCGGGCTTTACTATTTCCAATCGGAATAATATCTCCCTCTTTAATCAAACGAGAAATCTGTCGCTGGATTGAACGCCTAGAGATATCGGGATGACGAGCAACGAGTTCACTCAAAGATAGTCCATCTTCAGTTAATTGGATACTTTTCAATAAGTTGTTTGACGATATCATATTAATTATGGCGCAGATTGAATGAAATATCTCTTAATTATGGCGCAGATCGACCATCTGCGCCACTTATTCCACTATATTTTGGCGCAGATTCATCTATCTGCGCCAAGTTCAGAAAAATTCTTTAGATTTTGTCAGTAAATATATATAGTGATTTCCTACAATTTCACACAACTCTAGCTTAACAAGGAGTAGAGAATCTATAATCAATAAATGATCGATCAACACTGGACTGATAGAAGTTTAAACTCTGTTTGGCACCCATGCACTCAAATGAAGGCTCATGAAGAGTCTCCATTGCTCGCCATTAAAAATGGTCGGGGAGTTTATCTTTATGATTACGAAGGTAAGTCGTACTTAGATTCTATTAGTTCATGGTGGACCAATTTGTTTGGTCACGCCAATCCTTTCATTAATCAAGCCATCATTAACCAACTCGGTGAAGTTGAACATGTCATGCTCGCAGGCATGACGCATCGTCCCGTTGTGGAGTTATCCGAACGATTAAGTGCTTTGACTGGACATCATCTTGGAAGAGCATTCTACGGATCTGATGGTGCTTCTGCAGTTGAAATTGCTCTAAAAATGAGTTTTCATTATTGGCGCAATTTAGGCTTTCCCAATAAATCCAAATTTGTCTGTTTACAAAATAGTTATCACGGCGAGACTTTAGGGGCTTTGGGCGTTACGGATATTCCTTTATTTAGTGATACTTATAGCCCCTTGATTCAACGTCCGATTCTTTGTAAATCTCCTGTACCCTTAAATGACTCTGTATCTTTGGAAGTGGCAAGCCAACTGGCTATTGAAGATTTAAAGGCTGTTTTCGAAGCGCACCATCAGCAGATTGCTTGTTTCATCCTAGAGCCCATGATTCAATGTGCCGCTGGTATGCAAATGTATAGCGCTGCGTATTTAAAAGCGGCTAGAGCACTATGCTCACAATATGAAGTCTTACTGATTGCTGATGAAATTGCAGTTGGTTTCGGACGCACTGGCAAATTTTTTGCCTGTGAACATGCTGGTATTTGGCCAGATCTCATGACCTTATCAAAAGGACTAACGGGAGGTTATTTACCTTTGTCAGTGGTTCTTTCTAATGAATCAATTTATCAAGCCTTTTATAAGGATGATGTTCGTTTAGGTTTTTTACATTCCCATTCCTATACAGGTAATCCTCTAGCCTGTACCGCAGCCCTAGCTACTCTGGATTTGTTTGATCAATCAAAGGGTTTAGAGCTAGTAAATCACCTGGCAGCTCAACTATTTAATTCTTTTGAATGGGTGAAGGCAGACTCTCGGCTTTCTAATCTTCGTCAACTAGGCTCAATTTTAGCTTTTGATGTAACAGTCAATGAATTACCACTAAACTTTTCTAAGAAATTCGACATTTTGGCTAAGAGTCATGGCTTGTTGATACGCCCCATTGTTCATAGCATTTATGTAATGCCACCTTATATTATTTCCGAATCAGAAATTGAGTTCCTGAGTCAGACCATTCAAATGTGTCTGAATGAAATTTTAAGGGATATCTCATGAGCGTTTGGCAATCATCTTTAAAAGCTGCCATGAGTCATCTCGATCAATCAGGAATGATTCGCTCTTTAAAAGTTCGTGAGTCCCCGAATGCTCCTGTTGTGACCTTAAATGGACAAGAAAAGTTAGCTTTTTGTAGTAATGATTATTTAGGTCTTAGTTATCATCCAGAGCTCATTGCAGCCTTAAATGAAGGAACCAAGTTATACGGCACTGGAAGTGGGGCTAGTAGTCTTATTAGTGGTCACACCTCAATCCATGCCGAGTTGGAGTTAAGGCTAGCTTCAATCCAATCTCTGCACATTCCTAATGTGGGTGCATCCTATATTAGTACCGGGTTTATGGCAAATATTGCTGTAATTACTGCACTGGCAACTTTAGGCAATATCTCGATTTACTCCGATGCGCTGAACCATGCTTCCATTATTGACGCGATTCGTTTAGCAAAAGCCTCCAGTCAGGCAACTTGTTTTGTATATCAGCATGCCAATTATGAGGAGCTACATCAATTATTAACTATGGACCCAAATCCGTTAAAGTTAATTGTCTCTGATGGTGTTTTCAGTATGGATGGAGACATTGTTGACCTGCCTCAACTACTGGTCATTTCTAAAGAGTTTGATGCACTTTTATATATTGATGATGCCCATGGCTTTGGGGTTCTTGGTAATTCGGGTCACGGGATATTAGAGCATTTCAATATTCAAGCAAATAACCTGATTTATATGGGCACCCTTGGGAAATCGGCTGGTATTGCTGGAGCATTTGTAGTTGCTGAACAAGCATGGATAGATTGGCTGATTCAAAAAGCGAGAGCGATTATTTACTCTACTGCACCACCTCCCAACCTTGCTTTTGCTCTACTTAAAAGTATTGATCTCATTACAGGTGATGAGGGCGCTCTTCGACGCAAACAACTCAATTCCTTAATCGAGTATTGGACAACGCATGCTAGATTCACTAAATGGCAGGCTGTCCTCTCTCAAACTGCGATTCAACCTTTAATTATTGGCTCTAATCTTGATGTATTAAAAGTATCTGAACAGCTTTCTAAAGCTAATCTTTGGGTTCCAGCAATCCGGCCTCCAACTGTTCCAGTGAACACGGGAAGACTACGAATTGCTTTAAATGCTTTACATGAGACAACCCATTTAGAAATGCTTATTGATCGATTAAAGGCGATTCAATGAGCGGATTTTTTATTACGGGAACCGATACAGAGGTTGGTAAGACTTTAATTACGGCAGCGATCATTTATCAATTGCAGGAACGTGGTCTTCAAACCTGTGGCTTTAAACCGGTAGTTGCTGGCATGACCACCGTTGGCTCACACTCCTTCTTTGAAGACTTAGAAACCTTATTATTAGTTTCTAATCGCAATCTACCTCAAATGGATCAACTCACAGCACATGATATTTGTCCTTATCATTTACCCATTCCT
>CAISYI010000164.1 GCA_903889595.1 uncultured beta proteobacterium | reverse complement strand
GCAGGTATTTCAATCGCTATTGATGACATGTTGATTCCTGAGCAAAAAGACAAGATTATTGGCGATGCTTCTAGCAAGGTTAAGGAATATGAAAAGCAATTCATGTCAGGTCTTGTAACCAACCAAGAGCGTTATAACAACGTTGTTGATATTTGGGGTGCTGCTGGTGATCAAGTTGGTAAAGCGATGATGGAACAGCTTTCACAGCAAGTAGTAGAAGATCGTCATGGCGCGCAAGTAAAGCAAGAATCTTTTAATGCGATTTATATGATGGCGGACTCAGGAGCGCGCGGATCTGCAGCTCAGATTCGTCAGCTTGCTGGTATGCGTGGCTTGATGGCAAAACCGGACGGCTCAATCATTGAAACACCTATTACTGCGAACTTCCGTGAAGGTTTGAATGTTTTACAGTACTTTATTTCTACACACGGTGCACGTAAGGGTCTAGCAGACACAGCGTTAAAGACAGCGAACTCTGGTTATTTAACACGTCGTCTTTGCGACGTAACTCAGGACTTGGTAGTTATTGAGGAAGATTGCGGCGCTGTTGATGGCGTAACGATGAAGGCCTTAGTAGAGGGTGGAGAAATTATTGAAGCATTGCGCGATCGTATTTTAGGCCGTGTAACGATTGGCGATGTAATCCATCCTGATACACAAGCTGTTATCGTTGAAGATGACACTCTCCTTGATGAAGATATGGTTGATGAAATCGTGGCTTCTGGGTTGGATGAGGTTAAAGTTAGAACAGTTCTCTCATGTAAAACCCGTTATGGCTTGTGCGCAAAGTGCTATGGCCGTGATTTAGGTCGTGGTGGCTTGGTGAACGTTGGTGAGGCAGTGGGTGTTATCGCTGCTCAATCTATCGGTGAGCCTGGAACTCAGTTGACAATGCGTACATTCCACATTGGTGGTGCTGCATCCCGCGCATTAGTTGCAAGTAATGTTGAAGCCAAATCTAACGGTGTAGTTCGTTTCTCATCTTCAATGAGATACATTACCAATCCAAAAGGTGAACAGATTGTAATTTCACGCTCTGGAGAGGCGTTGATTACTGATGACCATGGTCGTGAACGTGAACGTCATAAAGTACCTTACGGTGCAACATTATTGGTTAGCGATGGTGGTGTTGTGAAGGCTGGCGCAAGTTTGGCCACATGGGATCCATTAACAAGACCAATTATTTCTGAGTTCTCTGGACAGATTCATTTCGAGAACGTGGAAGAGGGAGTAACTGTTGCTAAGCAAGTGGATGATGTTACTGGTTTATCAACTTTGGTTGTTATTGATGGTAAACGTCGTAGTGCAGCTGCTAAAGGTATTCGTCCAATCATCAAAATCTTAGATGAAGCTGGTGCTGAAGTTAAACTCGCAGGTACAGACCATCCAGTTACTATTGGTCTCCAGTTTGGCGCATTGATTACTGTAAAAGATGGTCAAGCGGTTAAAGCTGGTGAAGTTCTTGCGCGTATTCCAATTGAGTCTCAGAAAACTCGTGATATTACTGGGGGTCTTCCAAGAGTTGCCGAGTTGTTTGAAGGGCGCTCACCGAAAGATGCGGCAGTATTGGCTAAGATTACTGGAACAGTTTCCTTCGGTAAAGAAACTAAAGGTAAGCAACGTCTCGTTATTACAGATCTTGATGGTGAATCACATGAGTTCTTGATACCTAAAGAGAAGCAAGTTCTTGTTCACGATGGTCAGGTTGTCAATAAGGGCGAAATGATTGTCGAAGGACCTGCTGATCCGCACGATATCTTGCATCTCAAAGGTATTGAGGAACTTTCAATGTATATCGTTGACGAAGTTCAAGACGTCTACCGTTTACAGGGTGTAAAAATCAATGACAAGCATATTGAAGTGATTGTTCGTCAGATGTTGCGCCGTGTACAGGTTATTGATGCTGGTGATACCAACTTCATTACTGGTGAACAGGTTGAACGTTCTAAACTCTTTGACGAGAACGATCGTGTAATCGCTTTAGGAAAACGTCCTGCTTTATATGAAAACATCTTGTTGGGTATTACAAAGGCTTCATTATCCACAGATAGCTTCATCTCAGCAGCGTCATTCCAAGAGACTACGCGTGTTCTAACAGAAGCAGCGATTATGGGTAAAGTTGATACATTACGTGGTTTGAAAGAAAACGTAATTATTGGCCGCCTGATCCCTGCTGGTACAGGGTTATCGTATCGTAAAGCTCGTAAAGCAAGAGAGCAATTTGAGCGTGACCGTGCACAAACCATTGCAGCTGAGGAGGCATTTATTACTCCTGTAGAAGAAACCCCAGTGGCTGATGCTGAGTAAATTGTGAATTTGTCAAGAATCCTGCAAGGGGTTCTTGACGGTTCATCAAACTCAGTCTAGAATGCTAGGTTCTGTAAAACCCGTATTCAAGTGTTGAAATAGAATACGAATTGACTAAACGAATTGATGAAAATTGTATTGAGAGTAAGTTATGCCAACAATTAACCAGTTGCTCAAAAAACCACGTACAAACTTGGTTGTTAAGAGCAAGAGTCCAGCCTTACAAAACAGTCCGCAAAGACGTGGTGTGTGTACTCGTGTATATACTACAACGCCAAAAAAACCGAATTCTGCTCTTAGAAAGGTTGCGAGAGTTAGGCTTACAAATGGTGCAGAGGTAAGTAGTTAT
>CAISYI010000163.1 GCA_903889595.1 uncultured beta proteobacterium | reverse complement strand
TTGAATCTCCCACTTACGACGACCTGACATTTGAATCAAGAAAACATCATAAGAATCTAAGTGAGGTCCAACGCCACCACCAGGTCCGGCAATACTGATCATTAAGTCATCAAGTCGATAATCTGGAATAAATCTAAACCAAGACAATACTTTCGCAGCAGCAGGGTGCCAACCCTCCATCCCCTGAATGAGCATCGTCCAATTTTTTTCCGTAATTTTTGGAATTCCTCTGGCAGATTGTGGACCGTGTTTAAGTCGCCAAGGCTTACTTTGGATGACTTTAGATTCGACCAACTCATGTTTGGCTAAATCATTGAGTTCCGCTGCACTAATTGGGCTCTCAAGCCCTTTAGACAAGCCAAAAGCGGGAATTGCACCGCGGACTAATAAGGGCTTTTTTTGCCAGTAATCACGCATGAATTCACTTGGACTTAAATTGCCAAGTAAAGCCCATGGATCGCGTAAGGGCATTGGAAAAGGTGGAGTTGGTGGTGTGTAAATTAGTTTCAAGTAAAATATCTTTAATGATGAAAATTGAAAAAAATACTGTCGTATCGTTAATATACCGCCTAACTGATGCGCAAGACAATCTTATTGAAGAATCTTCTGATCCAATGGTCTATCTCCATGGTGGATATGCCGGCACTTTTCCAAAAATTGAGGAGTTGCTAGAGTCTCAGGAGATTGGTTTTGAAACCAAGGTCCAATTGGAACCGCAAGACGCTTTTGGCGAATACGATGCGGAATTACTCCGAATTGAGAATAGGGATCGCTTTCCAGAACCTCTTGAGGTTGGGATGCAGTTTGAGGGGATTCCGAGTGCAGATGAAGAGGAAGACGAAAATGCAGAGTTCGTTGATCCAGATGATGAAGATTTAGACTCTTTAATTTATACGATAACTGATCTCGCCGAAGATCGCGTGGTTTTAGACGCCAATCACCCACTCGCTGGGATTGCTTTGCGGTTTTGGCTTCAAGTAACTAATGTTCGACCTGCTAGTACAGAAGAAATTGAAAACGGTCGTGCCAATGATCAAATTGGCTTGCAAGTGGATCAATTTGAAGAAGATGATTATGAGAACCTAGATGATCTTTTGCCACCAGAGTCGGATCGTCCTGGGACTTTGCATTAATAATCGGTAAGCTTCATTTTCCTGAGCAAGGATGCGATGAAACCTTCACAGGCTCTTGAGTTAAATCGAGTCGCTATTCGAGCAATCATAGAGCGTCACCGTGCTCGTAATGCCCGTGTTTTTGGCTCAGTCCTACGTGGTGAAGATCATGAAGGTAGTGATCTTGACATCTTAATTGACCCGACTTCTGAAACCACTATGTTTGATATTGGTGCCATCAGGCATGAGTTATTGCAATTGCTTGGAGTTCCTGTTGACGTACTAACGCCGAATGCATTGCCTGATCGCATTAGAGCCCAAGTACTTGCAGAGGCTAAGGCAATCTAAATAAATATTAACAACTTGTTTTTGATTGTTTGAGTTAACAGTGTCGCTACTTGCCACTGAATACCTACTCTAATTAGTTAAGTAAGTTCTTCAACTGATACAGGGCCTCTAAAGCCTGCTTGGGACTTAATGAATCCGGGTCAAGTTCTTGTATGGCGATTTCAAGCGCACTGGGCTCTGAAGGTAAATAAGCTTCTACTGTCGCCTGCTCTGTCATTTCTGCGTGGTTAGAAGATTGAGCAAATAAATCCGCCTGCGAACCTGATCCCTCCGCACTCTTTTCTTCTAATTGGCTTAATTTTTTTCTGGCCTGCACAATCACCGATTTAGGCACACCTGCAAGGCTTGCAACCTGCAGTCCGTAACTTTGGCTCGCATGCCCTGGTTTAACTTGATGTAAGAAAATGAGATTCTTGCCTTGCTCCATTGCCGATAAGTGCACATTGGTACATTGTGCATAGCTACTTGGTAAGCTTGCTAACTCTAAATAGTGGGTGGCAAATAAACAATAACTTTGATTTTGTTCTAGTAAGTGTTTTGCAATCGACCAGGCTAGGGCTAAGCCATCAAAAGTCGAAGTACCGCGGCCAATTTCATCCATTAAAACTAAGCTATTTGGCGTAGCGCGGTGCAAAATACCAGCCGCTTCTGTCATTTCGACCATGAAGGTGGAGCGACCACTTGCCAAATCATCCGAAGCACCAATCCTTGTGAATATTTGATCGATCGGCCCCAGCACAGCTTTAGTGGCAGGGACATAAGACCCAAGGTAGGCGAGTAGTGTAATCAAGGCAACTTGGCGCATATAGGTGGATTTACCTCCCATATTAGGACCAGTAATCATCAGCATCCGGCGACTAGAGTTAAATACGCAGTCGTTCCCACTAAAGGATAAAGATTTTTTGGCGAGTTGGGCTTCCACCACGGGATGGCGGCCATTTTCAATCTGAATCATCGCTTGCTCGACTAACTCAGGTTTGACCCAGTTCAGAACGCGAGCTTTTACGGCAAAGGAGCACAGTAGATCAATTTGCGCTAAAGCTTTTGCAATTTTTTGAATCAAGGGAACTTCACTTTGCAGTTGATCAATCAGCTCTTCAAATAATTGGCGCTCGAGAGCAAAACTTTTTTCTTTTGCTGAGAGGGCTTTATCTTCGAAAGCCTTGAGTTCTGGCGTGATATAACGT
>CAISYI010000162.1 GCA_903889595.1 uncultured beta proteobacterium | reverse complement strand
TTCAAGGTCCTAGGCTATTACTGTTTAATGGATATTGATTTTAAGTTTAAGTAAGCTTCTAAACCTTCAATACCACCTTCAGAACCATATCCAGAATCATTGATACCACCAAAGTGCATCTCTGGCCAAGCCATTGGGGGTTGGTTAACCCAAACCATACCAACTTGGAGATCTTGTGTAATCTGGTGTGCATTTTTCAATGACGAAGTAAATGCATAACCAGCCAAGCCATAGGCGAGACGATTTGCTTCAATAATTGCATCATCTAAATGAGTAAATGTTTTTACAGCAGCAATTGGCCCAAATGGCTCTTCATTAAATACTCGAGATTGCGGTTGAATATTAGTTAGAACCGTTGGCGCAAAAAAGTTTCCTGTATCACCAATTCTTTGACCACCAGTTGCGATTTTGGCGCCAGTTTGGACAGCGTCTTCAACAAATTGGGTAATTGCATTCAATCTTCTAGTATTTGCTAAAGGCCCCATGGAAGTACCGTCCGCAAGACCATCACCGACCTTAATCGTATTGATCTGGGCAACTAAGGCTTTAACGAATGCAGCTTCAAGATCTTGATGAACTAAGAAACGAGTCGGAGAAATACAAACTTGTCCGGCATTACGGAATTTTGCACCGGAGATAGCTTTAGCTGCTAATTCAACATCTGCGTCCTGCGCAATAATCACTGGAGCGTGTCCACCTAACTCCATCGTTGCGCGCTTCATATGCAAGCCAGCCATTGCCGCCAATTGTTTACCAACTGCGGTTGACCCTGTAAAGGTAATTTTACGAATAATCGGATGTGGAATTAAATAATCAGAAATTTGCGCTGGATTACCGTAGACTAAATTAATCACGCCGGCTGGAACACCCGCGTCTAAGAATGCCTGAATTAAACCAGCAGGTGATGCTGGCGTTTCTTCCGGAGCTTTAACAATAATGGAACAGCCAGTAGCAAGAGCCGCTGCGAGTTTACGAACAACTTGATTAATTGGGAAATTCCAAGGCGTAAAGGCTGCAACAGGTCCAACAGGTTGCTTAACAACACTTTGATTAACGCTAAAGTCACGTGGAGGAACAACTCTGCCATAGACTCGACGACCTTCCTCAGCAAACCATTCAGTCACTTCAGCGGCCATCATAATTTCGCCCTTTGCTTCTGCTAAAGGCTTACCCTGTTCAAGTGTCATGAGCGTACCGATTTGAGTAGCTCTTTCGCGTAAGTTATTAGCTGCTATGCGCATGATTCTGCCGCGTTCTACAGCAGGTACTTTTTTCCATAATTCAAACCCAACTTGGGAAGAAGCTAAAGCACGATCCAAGTCAGCAATCGTGGCATGGGCAACACGGCCGATTTCAAGGCCCGTTGCAGGATTAACTACAGCTAATGTTTTTCCATCGCTAGCATCACACCATTGACCGTTAATATAAAGTTTTGTGTCTACGTAGTTCATTGTTATTATTCCTGAAGATTAATTTACTTCGATTGAGGAGTTGAGTTAACTAAAGTACTGCAATGCAAGAGCATCTTTATCTATCTCATTGTTTTCAGCTTTAAATGCCATAACCCAAAGTGCATAGTTCTTTTGATCTCTTCTGCCAATAATGGTTTTAAAACCTTCAGCGATGATTGAACCAGTTAATACCTTAAAAGTGAAACCACAGCGATGCGCCATAAAATGATTTCCTTGCGCAATAAAACCTCTGTGCCCATACAAAATATCGATTGCAGAAATAGGGCCGGCAGCCGAGTTATAAAGCGGTTCAGTTAACTGGTCTTTCGCCACCATTTCAGAAACTGATTGAATATCAGGACAAGTCAAAAGTAAAAAACCACTGGGCTTTAGGACTCGAAAAATCTCTTTTAGAGCTAAGGGCACTTCATGAGGATACAAATGTTCAATATTATGCGAGGAAAAAACTGCATCGACAGAGTCAGACTCTAACGCAGACATATCCGTTAGGGTTCCAATCACATCTGGTTTTACAGATGGGTCAATATCAAAACGTATTTCTTGCCAATCGGAGGAATCAAATCCCTTAATTTGTAGAATAGTTTTTGGCCCACAACCGATATGAAGAAGTTTTTTCACGATACGCTCAAATTGAATTTATTAGATATCTCAATTTTAAATTGAAAATTATTTCAAAGTTCAACTTGTACGTATCGCTTAAGCCACAATAATACTTGTGGGTAATCATTCAACCAATTACTTCAAAACAACTGGATTGATTGGTGAACCCACTCCGCCTGTGATAGGCAATGGAGGAGCAGTAAATAAGAATTCATAAACCTTATCTTGTGCACAATCATCGGCTAACTCTTTTAAATTAAAGATTTCGCCCATTGTCATACCCATCATAGGAATAACAATCCAGTGCCATGGTTGACTCACACCCTGAACTTCGTTCGGACGAACTTCACAACCCCAAGTGTCCAAACAAATTGCAGCAATTTTGTTTTCCTGAATCCAGCGACATGTTTCAAAACGCAAACCAGGGGCATCCCCAGCAGCATATGAATCCCAGTCTTTTCTGGCTAAACGCTCTTCCATCATGCCGGTACGAACAATCACAAAATCACCCTGCTTGATTTCAACGCCCTGTGCCTTGGCACAGTCGTCTAAATCTTGATTACTAATACCGTAGCCGTCAGCTAAAAAATCTCCGCCTTTAAAACGTGCGACGTCTAAAAGTACACCGCGACCAATCATCTTATCTCTGGTTTTTTCAATACCGTTCTTCTTTGCGCCAGTTGAATCAACTAAAGCAGCGTCATAACCATTCCACATCTTGTCACCATAAAAAATATGACCTAATGCGTCCCATTGTGTGCCGCACTGCAAAGGCATTGAAACCATATCATCCGCATATCTCAAACCCATATGATCTTGATTACCAGCAATGGCATCAGTTCCAGTAGCGAGCATTGTGTGGATTGGATTGAAACGATTACCCCAACCTGTAGTTTGTGGTCCAAACATGTCGAAATTAAGACCTAATGAGATTGCTTTGCCTTTTTTGACGAGTTTAGCTGCTTCGATTAATTGCTCAGGTCCAACGTAATTAAGAGTACCAATTTCATCATCAGGACCCCATTTACCCCAATTACAAACTTCTTTTGCCATTGCTTCAATATCAGCTTTAGTCATGTTTCTTGGAATATCATTCGCTGGTACAGCTTTCATGCCGGGTGCAGTCGCTTTTTGCGTCATACTAATCTCCTAGTTGAGTTTTTATAATTAAATTGAATTTTTAACATTCAAAAGTTTTACAGCTAAAAATTTCAAATAAGTATAAATCGAATTTGGTTTTAAATAATTTTTTGATTCACCAATTAATACCCTTAAATTAACCTTAATCCATTTCATCTAGGGTAAGTACCTATTTTATTTTTAATCATTTGATTAAAAAATAGACTTACTAAAAGTAATCATTAATTACCCATATAAAATTACTTACTAAATTAGAAAATTGCGGATGGAGGAGACATGCTATTTTCTGAGAAGCCCCAATGTGCGGGCTTCGGAAAGCATTATTTTTCTCGTAAAAATTATTTATTCAAAAAAGAAAGAAAGTCCTTATGACAGCTCCACAAAATAAAGTAATCGTTACCTGTGCGGTAACCGGTGCCATTCATACGCCAAGTATGTCGCCTTACCTTCCAAAAACACCTAAAGAAATTGAAGATGCAGCGGTTGAAGCAGCTGAAGCTGGCGCATCCATTGTTCACTTACACGCACGTCACCCTGTGACAGGTCAACCAGTACAAACGGTTGAAGCTTTCATGGAGTTTTTACCGAATATCAAAGCACGTTCCAATGTGGTGATTAATATTACCTCTGGTGGTTCTCCTGCGATGTCGGTTGAAGAACGCCTAAGACCCCACCTGACACTGAAACCAGAAGTTGCTTCCCTTAATATGGGTTCAATGAATTTTGGCTTATACCCAATGTTAAAGCGCAAAAGAGAATACCAATATGATTGGGAAGTACCTTATCTTGAAGGTTC
The DNA here is from genome assembly GCA_903889595.1 of uncultured beta proteobacterium. Taxonomy (GTDB): domain Bacteria; phylum Pseudomonadota; class Gammaproteobacteria; order Burkholderiales; family Burkholderiaceae; genus Polynucleobacter. The sequence continues at coordinate 18,778 of CAISYI010000162.1, read as the reverse complement.
TGAAGACCGTATTTTTAAAAATACATTTAAAGATATTCGTTATATCTTAGAATCTTGCGCAGAAAACAATACTCGCTTTGAAGTGGAATGCTATGACATTGGCCACCTTTACACATTAGCCCACTTCTTGGATCGTGGACTGATTAAAGCACCATTGTTAATTCAATCCGTATTCGGTATTTTGGGCGGTATTGGAACTCATCCAGAAGACGTTCAAATGATGAAGCGTACAGCGGATCGCCTCTTTGGAGACCAATACTATTGGTCAGTACTCGGTGCTGGTAGAAGTCAAATGCCGATTGCTAGTATGTCTTTAGCAATGGGTGGCAATGTCCGCGTGGGTTTAGAAGATTCATTATGGGATGGCCCAGGTCAGCTTTCTAAATCGAATGCCGATCAAGTTAAACGCATTGTTGGTATCGTTCATGCCTTAAATCTTGAAGTAGCCACACCAGATGAAGCACGTGCAATGCTTCAGCTCAAAGGTGGTAATAACGTTAATTTCTAATTGTTATAAAAAATCCCCTTTGCCGACGCACGGGGGATTAACCTGCATGACCTATTCTTCTGGAACTTTATTTAACCAACGCCCTATTGAACGGCTGAAATAATAAATAAACCAGTAATCGCTAAAATCCCAATAGACCAGCACACACTTCTCAAAGTAGCTTTATCCAATAAATAACAAGCAATAAAAGAAGCTCTTGCTAAGAGATAAGTAATCGCGAGCAGATTAATATCTACCTGAGGCGCCTTAGTATAAGTTGCGACCAAAATAGCGGCTGCAAAAAAAGGAAAGGACTCAAAACAGTTTGCCTGAGCTGCATTCGCACGAGCTCTGAAGCCAGTTTGATTGGCTAACCATTGCCTTGGGTTATTGTTATCATAGTTTTCAAAACCCCATTTAGCAAAAGCTGTTGCAAAATAAGGTAATATTCCTGCGATAAAAATACTCCAAAGCCCTAAAGTCATCATCTATTCCTTAAAAGTTAATCATTTAATTTTATACTCAAATATCCTTAAAAAAGTCGTATATTGAATAACGCGCATCAATCATTTTCTTAAAAGGTCTACTATGCAATTTCAAGATGCAATTAAAACCTGTTTTAACAAGTATTTACAATTCGAAGGACGTGCTGGTCGTTCGGAGTATTGGTGGTTCTTTCTGTTTACTATTTTAGCGGTTCTTGCAGCCGAGATTTTAGGTCAAAATGTCGCAGCGATTGTTGGGCTAGTCCTGATGGTGCCACATATAACTGTAGAGGTGCGTAGATTGCACGATATTGATAAGTCAGGCTGGTGGATTCTTTTGAAGATGATTCCCTTGCTCAATCTGATTCTTTTATATTGGTTAATCAAAAAAGGCAATCCTAAAATCAATCAATTTGGACCTCCATCCGATAATCCATTGCACGAAATTAGCTAAACACTAATAGAAAAAGGTAAAGGACAATAATCCTTTACCTTCTCAATTTACTATACCGTTGTATTGCTCAGAACAAAAAACTATTAATTTAGGCTTTTTTAAAAGATCCTAATAATTCTGTAGCAATAGAGCTAATCTGGTCCATATTTTGTGGAAGTTCACCATTTGGTGTGAACGAATCGATTAATTTTGGTAAATGTTCAGCGATTTGAGAAGAAGCAAGTTCTGGGTTAATACCGAGTTGTTGTGCAATTTCAGCAACTCTTGAATTACCAAACACTTTCATAATGTCACTGGCTTCAATCGGATGATTACTTCCTTTACCTACCCAAGATTGAACTTGACCAGAAAGTCCAGATTGTTCAAACATATTCACTAATGTTCCAAGTCCGCTGACTAGATTCGGTTCATTATTTTGGCCTGCAACTTGACCATTTTGACCATTTGGATTGCTTAATAAGGCTGACAAGACATTCATTAACATCGGAGAAGCTCCTTGATTACCCTGTGCATTATTTCCAAGTAAACTACTTAATATTCCCATTACATTCATCATTGTCTCCAAAAAATTTTAGTATGAAAGTAAATTGTGACATCACAATGATGAAGTGAAACGTGGGAAATAAATTAATGCACCGATATCAGTAGGTTTTTCTTGAATTGAATTATTAGACTAGGCTTACAATATAGGTATTAATCATAATTTTGAGATTTTTAATATCTCGATGAGAAGATTTAAAATATTAAAAGAAATAAATTTTCGTTGTAACTTTTCCAGGAGAAATTGATGTTAGAAGCTTACCGCGCCCATGTTGCAGAACGTGCTGCCTTGGGTATTCCACCGCTACCTTTATCTGTTGCCCAAACGACTCAACTCGTTGAATTGCTTAAAAACCCACCAGCCGGTGAAGACACAAGCTTGGTTGATTTACTAACCTTCCGTATTCCAGCAGGTGTGGACGATGCGGCAAAAATTAAAGCCGAATTTTTAGCCAAAGTTTCTATTGGTGAGGCTGTTTCACCTTTAGTTAGTAAAGTAAAAGCGACTGAATTGCTTGGCACTATGTTAGGTGGCTACAACATTAAGCCTTTAATTGATCTATTAGCGGATGCAGAGTGTGGTGAAACTGCTGCCAAAGCACTCAAATCAACGCTCTTGATGTTCGACTACTTCCATGATGTTCAGGAATTAGCTGAAAAAGGTAATGCCAATGCTAAAAATGTAATGCAAAGTTGGGCTGATGCTGAGTGGTTTACGAACCGTCCAGAACTACCAGCAAGTTTGAAAATTACAGTGTTTAAAGTTTCAGGCGAAACGAATACCGATGATTTGTCTCCAGCCCCTGATGCTTGGAGCCGTCCTGATATTCCATTGCACGCAGTAGCAATGTTAAAAAATGCCCGCCCAGGCATTACACCAGACGAACCCGGCATGAAAGGTCCTTTGAAGCTGATTGAAGAGCTAAAGCAAAAAGGTAATTTAATCGCTTACGTTGGTGACGTAGTTGGTACCGGATCCTCACGTAAATCAGCAACAAACTCAGTACTTTGGTATACCGGTCAAGATATTCCATTTGTACCGAATAAACGCTTTGGTGGTGTTTGTATTGGTAACAAAATTGCGCCGATTTTCTTCAACACGATGGAAGATGCTGGTGCCCTACCTGTTGAGATGGATGTTAGTCAAATGGAAATGGGCGATGAAATTGAATTACGCCCTTATGAAGGTAAAGCCTTTAAAAATGGTCAAGAAATCGCTAGTTTCGCACTCAAGTCTGATGTGATTTTTGACGAAGTTCGTGCTGGTGGTCGTATTCCCCTCATCGTTGGCCGTGGTTTAACGATGAAAGCACGTAATGCCTTGGGACTCCCAGCATCTACTGTTTTCCGTTTACCTCATGTACCTGCCGGTGATAACAAAGGTTTCACATTGGCACAAAAGGTTGTTGGTCGCGCGTGTGGCTTGCCAGAAGGTCAAGGCGTACTGCCTAACTCCTATTGCGAACCGCATATGACTACGGTTGGTTCACAAGACACCACCGGACCAATGACACGTGATGAACTAAAAGATTTAGCTTGCTTAGGCTTCTCTGCTGATTTAGTAATGCAATCTTTTTGCCATACAGCGGCTTATCCAAAACTTGTGGATGTCAAAACACACCGTGAATTACCAACCTTTATGACGAATCGTGGAGGCGTTTCCTTGCGTCCAGGTGACGGAATCATTCACAGTTGGCTCAACCGTTTATTACTCCCAGACACAGTTGGTACTGGTGGTGATAGTCATACACGTTTTCCAATTGGTATTTCTTTCCCAGCGGGCTCTGGTTTAGTTGCTTTTGCTGCCGCTACTGGCGTTATGCCACTCGATATGCCTGAATCTGTTTTGGTACGCTTTAAAGGAACAATGCAGCCTGGTGTCACTTTACGTGACTTAGTAAACGCAATTCCTATGTACGCAATTAAGGCTGGCTTACTCACCGTTGAGAAAAAAGGCAAGAAGAACATTTTCTCAGGTCGCGTCCTCGAAATCGAAGGTTTACCAGACCTCAAAGTAGAACAAGCATTCGAATTATCTGATTCATCAGCTGAGCGTTCTGCTGGTGGTTGCGTAGTCCAACTCGACAAAGGGCCAATCATTGAATATATGCGTTCAAATGTTACGCTCATGAAGTGGATGATTGCTAATGGCTATGAAGATGCACGTACCCTAGGTCGCAGAATTAAAGCAATGGAAAAATGGATGGCAGATCCACAGCTCCTCAAAGCAGATGCGAATGCAGAGTACGCAGCTATCATTGAAATCGATTTGAACGATATTAAAGAACCGATTCTTGCTTGTCCGAATGACCCAGATGATGTGAAGTTCCTGTCTGAAGTTGCCGGTAACAAAATTGATGAAGTATTTATTGGTTCTTGTATGACCAATATTGGTCACTTCCGTGCTGCTAGCAAAATCCTTGAAGGCCGTGATGACTTACCAACACGTTTGTGGATTGCTCCGCCAACTAAGATGGATGCGATGATTCTAACGGAAGAAGGCTACTATAGTACTTTTGGTAAAACAGGTGCACGTATGGAAATGCCTGGCTGTTCACTTTGTATGGGTAACCAAGCACAAATCCGTAAAGGATCTACTGCTGTATCCACCTCTACACGTAACTTCCCAAATCGTTTAGGTTTAGATACGCAGGTGTACTTAGCGTCTGCTGAACTTGCGGCTGTATGCGCTTTGCTCGGCAGAATTCCAACGACAGCTGAATACCTCGAAAAACATCATATTTTGATTAGTCAATCTGCAGAGATTTATCGTTATATGAATTTTGATCAAATCAGTGAATTCAAAGACTTAGCTGATACCGTTACAGAATAAATCGATTATTCGTTGTTGTTGTTTGTAGTAGTTGATGTAATTTCATAGGTTTTGGCATATACTGTATAAATAAACAGTATATGCCATGCCAAAAACTCTCAAATCCGAACTCTACCCCCTTTTTAGTTGCTCTATTTCTGCAGGATTTCCTTCACCTGCGAGTGACTATATTGACCAACGTCTAGACCTTAATCAGTATCTTGGAATGCATTCTGAAGCCACGTTTTTTCTGCGTGTCCAGGGTGATTCGATGCAAGGTGCCGGCATTTTTGATGGCGATTTACTCATTGTTGATCGATCCGTTCAGGCCAAATCAGGCAATGTCGTCGTCGCAGTCGTCGACGGTGAGTTTACTGTCAAACGTTTGCAACGGCGCGCTGGCGTTACTTGGTTAAAAGCTGAAAACCCAGCCTATCCCCCAATAGAACTCAGAGATGGTCAAGAGCTTGAAGTTTGGGGGGTTGTCTCTCATGTAGTGCATAAACCTTAATTATCAGTGATGCTATTTCCAACAGAAAAAGCGATCGCACTGATTGATGGCAATAATTTTTATGTCTCTTGTGAGCGTGTATTTAATCCAAGTTTAGAAAATAAATGCTTAGTGATTCTGTCTAACAACGATGGATGCATTGTCTCTCGGAGTCAAGAAGCAAAAAACCTAGGGATTGGCATGGGTGTGCCACTTTTTAAAGTAAAGCATTTGATGACGAAGCACCAATTGCAATGGCTCAGTTCGAATTACACCTTATACGGGGATATGAGTGCCAGAATGATGGCGACTTTAGCGGAATTTTCACCTGAACAAGAGATTTATTCAATTGATGAATGCTTCTTAAATTTATCAGACGTCATCCCCGTACAAGAACAGATTCCTTATGGGAAAAAAATGCGGGCACGCGTTCAACAATACTTAGGATTACCGACTTGCGTTGGTATTGGTCCCTCCAAAACATTAGCGAAGTTAGCAAACCATATTGCGAAAAAAAATCAGCAATTTGAAGGTGTTTTTGCCTGGGCTAGCTTGACTCCGACGGAGCAAATCTACTGGCTCCAACAAGTCGCTGTTGGAGAAGTCTGGGGCGTAGGTAGAAAAATTGGAGCCAATCTAGAAAAGATGGGGATTCAGACAGTTTATGATTTACAACAAGCGGATAGTGAAACGATTCGACGCAGATTCTCCGTCGTGATGGCTAGAACGGTTAACGAGTTAAAAGGTATATCGTGTATTGCGATGGCAGATATCGCAGATTCTGAACGGAAACAACAAATTATTTCCAGTAAAAGTTTTGGCAAGCCAATACATGAGCTCTGCTATTTAGAAGAAGCAACAGCCAGTTACGTTAGTCGTGCCGCTGAAAAGTTACGCCTGCAAAAAAGTGTTTGTCATTATGTAACTGTCTTTATTCATACCAACCCGTTTAAACCCCAGGAACCACAATATCGTAACCAAATTACTATCCCACTCTCGATCGCTAGTGCGGATAGTCGGCGTCTCATCAAAGCCGCATTATTTGGTTTACATCAGATTTACCGAACAGATTTTGCATATAAAAAAGTGGGAGTCATTCTGTCTGATTTCAGAGATGCTGCCCACCATCAAAATGATTTGTTTACGCAAATTGACGAAACAAAATCACATCAGGTAATGCAAACAATGGATTTACTGAATAAACGTTTTGGTGCCAATACCCTTGCGATTGCAGGTACTGGCATCCAGGCGGGGAATAATCAACATTGGCGAATGCGAGCTAATCATAAAAGTAAACGATTCACTACCTGCTGGCAAGAAATCCCCATTGCACGTGCATCTTAAGTCCTAAAAGTCAACTCCATCTATACTATTCAGAATAGCTTGAAAACAGCTAAAATCAAAAGAAGCAATTGAACACAGTGTAGCCAAACAATTTTTTTAATGATTCTTGATAGGACGTATGTAACATGCCATTTTCTTTAATGACCAAAGCATTCTTCAAACAACTTGCGAAAATAAGTCTTAGCGTATTTCTCGCCTTTAACCTAAGCGCTCAAGTCGCTCAGGCGCAAAGTGCTAAGCCATTACCGCAAGTGCTCTTTACGACGAATATGGGACAATTTACAGTCGAGTTAGAGCCTGAAAAAGCGCCCAAAACCGTTGCCAACTTCTTAGCTTATGTGAACAGTGGTTTTTATACTGGCACTATTTTTCATCGTGTAATTAACGGTTTTATGGTCCAAGGTGGTGGCTTTACCAAAGATTTAATGCAAAAACCAACCCGCGCACAGATTCCGATTGAGTCAAATAATGGCCTCAAAAATAGCAAGTATTCGATTGCAATGGCACGGACAAACGATCCGAACTCTGCTACTGCACAATTTTTTGTCAATGTAAAAGATAATGCGATGCTCGACTATCCAGGTCGTGATGGCTATGGCTATACCGTCTTTGGACGTGTAATTGCAGGGATGGATACGATTGAGAATATCAAATTTGTCGAAACCAATGTCGATATGGCTACTCGTATGAGTGATGTGCCTGTTAAGCCCATTGTGATTGAATCCGCCAAAGTCATCAAATAAAATTTAGCCAATGAAATACTGTGCCCTTTGCGGTAAGCATGTTGAATTTAAAATCCCACAGGGTGATAATCGACCACGTTTTATCTGTAATTCCTGTGGTGAAATTCACTATCAAAACCCTAAAAATGTCGTTGGGACAATCCCTATTTTGGGTGAAAAAATCTTACTATGTCGACGCGCCATTGAACCACGTAAAGGTTTGTGGACTTTACCTGCAGGTTTTTTAGAACTCGACGAAACAACCGCAGAAGGTGCGCAGCGTGAAACAATTGAGGAAGCTGGTGCACAAATAGCAATAGGCCCACTATTTTCAATCCTCAATGTGGCGCATATTGGGCAAGTACACTGGTTTTATCTAGCTCAAATGACAAGTCCCGTATTCAGTCCGGTGACCTCAGAGAGTTTAGAGGTCGCCCTCTTTGATGAAGCGAGTATTCCTTGGGATGAAATCGCATTTTTGACGGTAAGAACAACTTTGCAATGGTTTTTTGCCGATAGGCAATCCGGTAAGATCTCTTTTTCAGAGAGTATTCCAACCCATCAAATTGATTTAAAACCAATAGTACGTGTTAATGAATGAGTTATCCAACGTACTTAAATCCGAACGATCCCCTACCACTTCCAAGGTTCTTTGAACAAGACCCAAAACTCCCCGATGGTTTGATTGCAATCAGCGATTCGATGAACCCAAAACGGCTCATCGAGGCTTATCAAAAAGGGATTTTTCCATGGCCAAGTGAGGACCATCCAATTCTGTGGTGGTTTACCTCGCCAAGAATGACACTACGCCCTGAGGATATGATTATTCAGCGTAGTCTAAAAAAAAAGATTCAGAAAGTGCTAGTAAATCCAGATTGGGAAATCAAAATTGATCATTCCTTTGAAACAGTCATCCATTCTTGTGCTAATAGCCCGAGACAAGGGCAGGACGGTACTTGGATTACTCCAGAAATACAAAAAAATTATATCGCGTTACATCATCAAGGAATTGCCCATAGCATCGAGACATGGTACCAAGATGAGCTAGTTGGCGGCCTATATGGCATCAATTTGGGAAGAATGTTTTATGGGGAATCGATGTTTATGAAAACGGCCGACGCCTCAAAAATTGCTTTAGCAGCTCTTTGTGCAAAAGCAATCCAAAGTCGTATTGCCTTGATTGATTGTCAACAAGAAACGTCACACTTAAAATCACTCGGAGCGAAACTCATGGATAAGAGCTCATTTCTCGATGCCATTGAACAACTAGTTACAGAACCATCACCGAATTGGTGTTTTAATAAAGAAGTGTTGGCATATTGGCTGTAATTTTTGCTAAAATTATCTATGGCTAATCTTCATGACTTCCCTATCAAATCCTTGCAGTTTTACGCAACATCGCCTTATGCGTGCAGTTATTTACCAAATTTAGAAGCCCGCTCGCAAGTAGTAACACCGGCCCAGTTCATCACAACAGAGGTCTATGACAATCTCATCTTGGCAGGATTTCGTAGGAGTGGACACTTTACCTATCGACCTTATTGTGACAACTGCAAAGCGTGTATTGCTTCACGCGTAAATGTTCATGAATTCCTACCAACCAGAAGCCAAAAACGGGCCTTTAAAAAGCACCAAGGCCTTACTGCACAAATCTTACCTCTGCAATTTGTGATGGAACACTTTGAACTTTATCAACAATATTTAGCCTCTCGTCACACCGTAGAAGATAAGCTGACAACCTCGAATAACATCGCAGACGAAGAAGAACAATACCGACAATTCATTATCCAATCCCATATAAATTCCTACTTAGTCGAATTTAGAGAAGGCCCTATACTTCGGATGGTAAGTGTCATCGATCAAGTGAAGGATGGTGTTTCTTCTGTGTATACTTTTTTTGATACATCGGTGGAACAGGCAAGTTTTGGTACCTATGGCGTTCTTTGGCAAATCCAATATGCCAAAGAGATTCAACTACCTTATGTCTACTTAGGGTACTACATCGAACAAAGTCGAAAAATGTCCTACAAATTACAATATCAACCTCTTGAGGGATTGGTAGATGGGAAATGGTTGGCATTAAGAAATAGCGATACCTGATTTTGTGAGGTGCTAAAAAAAATCAATTACACTATTGCCTATGGATTTATATTCGTTAATTCGCCCTGCCTTATTTCGCCTTGCCCCTGAAAACGCTCATCATCTAAGTTTAGAGAGTTTGTCGTTTTTACATAGACATCAACTGTTAAGTCCGATTATTAATAAACCTAGTTATATTCCTACAGACTTATGTGGACTCACTCTAGGTAATCCAGTTGGGTTGGCCGCCGGTCTTGATAAAGACGGAAAATACATTGATGCCCTAGCAACACTAGGTTTTGGGTTTATCGAAATCGGCACCGTGACCCCCTTGCCTCAATTTGGCAATCCTCTTCCGAGAATGTTTAGGTTAAGCAATTCAAAAGCCATTATTAATCGAATGGGTTTCAATAACGATGGAGTTCAAGCTTGTATCAAAAGGGTTGAAGCTTCATCTTATTATCAAGATGGTGGCATTATCGGCTTAAATATCGGGAAAAATGCTACAACTCCGATTGAAGATGCGCATACGGATTACCTGATTGGAATGAGATCTGTTTATCCTTTAGCTTCCTATATCACCATCAATATTTCGTCGCCAAACACAAAGAATCTCCGCCAACTTCAATCGAATAATCAGCTATATCATTTACTCGAACAAATTTCGATTGAACGAGAAAAATTGATCCAACAATACGGTAAGCGCACACCGATTTTTTTGAAAATTGCTCCTGACTTAACCTTAGACGAAGTCGAAGTCATCGCTCAATATATTGAGCAATTCCAAATTGATGCCCTCATTGCTACAAACACTACAATTTCCCGTAAAAATGTTGCTAGCGAAAAACTAAAAGATCAAGCTGGTGGGCTATCTGGCGCCCCCTTAGCCAATCTTTCAAATCAGATTATTAAGCAATTTTCGCATTTATTAAATGGGAAAATTCCTATTATTGGTGTGGGTGGAATTATGACTGGTACGGACGCTCTCGAAAAGAAATTAATGGGTGCAAAAGTTGTTCAAATTTATAGCGGTTTAATTTATCGTGGTCCTAATTTAATCCAAGAATGTATCACTGCTATGGATCCAGTTTAGGTAATTCGGAATTATTTTTTTGCTTTTGTTCAATTTGTGCTTTTTTTATTGTGAATTGGGCTTTCATGATGTGCAATTAATTGTATTAAAGTTACAATTAGAAAATGATTAATGCCAACCCAAAAAATCAACAATGACAACTGGAAAGACTGCAATTCAAGTCATCGAAAGAATGATGAACTTGCTAGATGTTTTAGAAATTTTTGATGAGCCTTGCTCATTAAAAATTCTTGCTGAATCCACTGGTTTACATCCATCCACAGCCCACAGAATATTAAATGACATGGTAGCCTGTCGATTAGTTGACAGGTCCGAGGGAGGCTCTTATAGGCTTGGGCTGCGCCTGCTTGAACTCGGTACTTTGGTCAAAGCGCGTTTGTCGGTTAGAGATGCTGCTCAACTACCAATGCGAGCATTACACAAATTAACCAATCAAACAGTCAATTTATCAGTCCGTCAAGGTGATGAAATTGTGTATATTGACCGCACCTATAGTGAGCGTTCTGGTATGCAAGTTGTGCGCGCGATTGGTGGACATGCCCCGCTGCATTTAACCTCAGTGGGTAAATTATTTTTAGCGCAAGATGATACCGCTAGAGTGCGTGCTTACGCGACTAGAACAGGGCTTGCTGGCCACACAAGAAACAGTATTACGCAGATTGCCCAATTAGAAAAAGAACTGGGCGAGGTCTTGAAGAATGGCTCTGCAAACGATGATGAAGAGTTAGAACTGGGCGTTAGTTGTATGGCGGCAGGCATTTATGACGATAGTGGCAAGATGGTAGCTGGTCTTTCTCTGAGCGCCCCAACTGACCGGCTTCAGCGTGAATGGAATAAACCACTATTGGAAACGGCATTACAGATCTCCAAAGGTATTGGATTTAAACCTCGTGAAGATAAATAAATTAGGTAATTGATGATAAAAATATACTGTTCGACTGCATTTAAATCCATTCTGCCATCACTGTTAGATACTTTTGAGAAAATACACGGTGTTAGTGCCTCAGTAGAATTTGGTACCACAAACCACATGCTTAACTTGATTCATCAAGGTGATTCAGCGGACTTAATGATATTAACGCATGAAGCAATCAACGCATTAATCGATACTGGTTATTGTAAAAAAGGGAGTCTGAAAGATCTTTGTAAAACAAGTATTGGTATGGCAATTGCAGCAGATGCAGTAAAGCCAGATATACAGAACACCGCAGGCTTCATACAGGCAATATTAGATACACCATCCATCACTTTCACGAGTAAAGGTGCTAGTGGCGTTTATTTTAGAAATTTAGTTGAACGCTTAAACTTATTAGATAAAATTTTGCCTAAAGCAGTTATTCCTGAGGGAGGCCTGGTTGCAGAACTAATACTATCGGGTAAGGCTCACATGGCTATCCAATTAATCAGTGAAATTAAAGCAGTACCTCAAGTGCAATTAGTCGGTCCATTACCTGAGGAAATAAACCAAACCACCCTCTTCACTGCTGGTATTGGTATCAATTCAACAGAATCTGAAGCTTCAGAAAATCTTTGCCATTTTCTATCAAACTCAAGTAATCAATCCTTGTTGATTGAAAAAGGATTGAATCCAGTTTAACTACTTTGCAGAATCCTTCACCTTTTTAGATTGCAAGATTTGTCGTGCTTTTGATTAATGGTTATTTTGTAAAATACTCTCAATCGTTTGATTGCTAATAGAGTTAGTGGGTGTAGTGGATGCATTCGATAAACTTGGCATCAAGTAGTTTGAGTTATTAGTATTCGAATTTACTTTTAATGATAATTTACGAACTACTTGTACATTAGGCTGGTCATCTATCCATTCCTTAACCCGAACAGCATCCGCAAATCTGGACTGACTCCCTACTGAGTCTAGAAAAACCATAATGTAAGGCTTATTATTTATAAATGCTTGCATAACAAGGCATCGACCAGCTTCGGAAATATAACCTGTTTTCTGCAGTCCAATCAACATATTCCCAGAACGTACTAAACGGTTGCTACTAATAAACTCTTGCATACGATTACTAATAAATTTCGAATACTCTTGAGTAGTTGAAAACTCGCGAATCAATGGATACTGAGATGCTGCATGTACCATCAAGGCGAGGTCTTCAGGGCTTGATACATTCTTACTAGTTAGCCCGGTAGGATCTTCAAATGAAGAATGGGACATACCAATTTCACGAGCTTTACGATTTAAAGCTGCCATAAACGCATCAATCCCTCCGGGGTAATTTCTGCCCAAAGTATAAGCAGCGCGATTCTCAGAGGACATCAATGCTAACAATAAGGCTTCACGACGAGTTAACTCAGTACCTTTTGCCAAACGCGATCTCTTATAGATACCAGCATCTTCATCATTAATTCTTAGAGTCTCATCTAGATTTTGTTTACTATCTAGGACCGTCATTGCCGTCATTAATTTAGTTATAGAGGCGATAGGTAAAATTGCATTAGCATTTTTTTCAAAGACTACGACTTGACTTTGCTGATCAACCACAATGGCTGCATTCGATTTAAGATTGAGCAAATCCAAATGCTTACCCAAGCCCATCGCATTACCTAGAGAAACTCGCTTTGGAGGCGTGGCATTAGATGTTGTATTACGAGGTAGAACAGAGGTTCTAACTTCTCTGGAATTTTTAGGTCTTTTTTCTGCTTTTTTACGCTCAGTTGATTGTTTTAAAGAACTATCTTGCTTCTTTTTAGAAGTGGTAGTCTCATCTGAAGTTTTAGAAAAACTCACTGCAGGAAAAAATACATTGATGGAAAGTGACAACAGGAGAGAAAGAGTTAGATATTTTATTTTCATTCGGTATTGATTTGTATTGAGAAAGCTACAGCATGATTTTAAACGCTAAAGATCATTTTCTTTAATTTTTGTAGAGAAACATTTTGATTCACGATTAAAACACCCAACATGCTAATCACAGTTCCTATAATGATGAGGATAGATAACTTCTCATCAAAGAGAATCCATGCCATCAAGGCAGTTGTTGGGGGAGTCAGATACATTAAGCTACTTACCTTTGTAGCATTACCCTTTTGAATTAAAAGGAATAATAAGGTCATTGCCCCAATAGAAATACAAAGAATGCCCCAAAGCAATGCCCCGATCATTTGAATATTCCATTCAACCTGTCCAGTTTCAAAAAAATAAGCGCCGATTGATGCTAATACTGCACTCGTAGCAAATTGAATCATTGAGCCTGTTCGTAAATCAAACTGAGGACAAAATTTCTTTTGATAAATCGTCCCCGCAGTAATGGCAATCAGAGCTAACACATTAAATAATAAGTTCATTAAAGAGACACCTGTAGTGTCAATTTTTGCGTAAACCACTAAAAAAACACCCAATAAACCCAGCATTAAACCAACCCACTGTGTTCGGGTCACTTTCTCGGCTAGTATTGATGCAAAAATGGCTGTTAGGATTGGCTGTAGACCAACGATTAGCGCAGATAAACCGGCGGGCATTCCTTGTCTAACCGACAACCAAACGCCACCAAGGTAAACAAACTGAATTAATGCGCCAGCCACGATAATATGTCGAGCCTGCTGCCAAGAAGGCCATGGTGCTTTAAACCACAAAATAAAGGGAAATAGAATTACTAGAACACCAGTAAACCGCATTGCTAAAAAAGTCATTGGTTCAGAATAGGGCATGCCATATTTAGCAATAATAAACCCGGTGCTCCAAATAATGATGAATACTGGAGCAAACCAATTAGGATGTTTTATTTCCACAAATTTCCAATCGCAAGTTCAATCGTTTTTGTATGTATTGCAACCGTCTCTTTAATGTCATGGCCATAACCACCAGCCATCGCTACAGCAATCGGTAATGATAATTCTTTACACCAATCAAAGACCATTTGATCACGCTGTGCAAGGCCATCCATCGATAGATTTAAACGTCCTAATCGATCTCCAATATAAGGGTCTGCTCCAGCTAAATAAATAACAAGGTCGGGTTCAAAAGATTTTACTTGATTGAGTCCCCCATCTAATGCCTCAAGATAAAAAATATCCTCACAACCATCGGTAAGCGCAATATCCAAATCACTATTTTCTTTACGGAATGGAAAGTTTTTTTCGCCATGCATTGAAAACGTAAAAATAGATGTATCACTCATCAAAATGGATGCGGTCCCGTTCCCTTGATGAACGTCTAAATCTACGATAGCGATCTTAGGCAAACGATTTAGTTCAGAAAACAGTAATTGCTGCATAACCTTTGCAGCAATCGCCGCATCATTAAAAACACAAAAGCCACTACCTTTATTTGCATAGGCATGGTGCGTCCCTCCGGCTAAATTTGCGGAAACACCAACCTCCCAGGCCTTTAGGCATGCAGCAATCGTAGCTCCAGCTGATCTAGCGGAGCGAACGACCATTTCAGAGCTCCATGGAAATCCAATCTCTCTCATTTGCGCGTCAGTCAAGAGTCCATTAAATACAGCCTCAATATAAGTTTCATCGTGAACAAGGGCTATTTGATCTCTCGTGGCAAGAGGTGCCTCCTCCAACTGTACTTGTAAAAATTGCTCCACAGATTTCCGAAGTAAAGCATATTTCTCCATTGGAAAGCGATGCCCTTTAGGCAAAGGCAAGACAAATTGATCCGTATAAAAAAGAGAGATTTTATGCAATGATGATTTACTCAAATGATGAACTAAAAATTGATTAGATGTAATACTGAGTATTATTTTCCCATATTAGAAATTTATTGATCACAAGCTAGATAGTTTTAAGATAAGATGAACAGTTGTATTCTTTTTACAAGGATTTATGATGACCCTCACTCCAGAACAAATTAGTGCCTCGAATAAAGCGAATATGGAGACACTTAATAGTCTTTCTAAAAATGCCTTTGATGGTCTTGAAAAACTTTTAGAACTGAATCTTCAGGTTGTTAAAACTGTCTTAAATGAACAGCTCAGTCACATTCAGACAACAGCAAATGTAAAGGATGCGCATACTTTATTGATCATGCAAGCCCAATTTCTTCAACCATTTGCAGAAAAATTAAGTTCCTATAGTCAGCATTTACAAAATATTAATTACGAGACCCAAACTGCCATCATGCAAACGGCCAAGGAAGATATCAAAGATCGTTCTACGAAAATTCAAAGCCTAGTTACTGAAATATCAACAGTAAGCCCTGGCAATGGAGACTTGATGGTCACAGCATTAAAGAATGCCATCGCAAATGCAAATCAAGTTTATGAATCTTCACAAAATGCCATTAAAAAGGTCATCGACATTTCGACTCAACAAACTAAAACAATGACCGATGCCGCTATCAGAGCTGGTGAAGAACTATCACAACTTGCCACAAAAAAAACCACTTTAAAATAAGACTTGGTTACTGAATAACTTCGAGTCGAATTTGGTGAGTCGTTATCGGTAATTGATCTTTTTCCCAAGGTCTCAGGTTGTTCCACTGCAGGACAAAAACTCCAGGGCAGTTTGGCTTTATTATCCACTCTTGAAGCCCAGGCGCCCCCAGCAATGGGATTGCTTGACTAACTACTTTTGGATCGCGAGTAAATTCACCATCCTTTAAAACAGTTAAGCAGTTAACCGCTTTGGGTGGCAAAGATAAAGTCCAGCGGTATCCAGTGGAGGGATTACTCGGCACCTGAACTTTAAGAATGGACTGCCCATTCAATAACACGGTCGAAACACCCGTTCCTAATTGGACAGGTTCTGAGGGATTTGAAAGAGTAGACTCTTTATTTTCAGCCAACTGCGCACAGGAGCATAGCAACGTTATTAAACATAAATAAATATGTTTACTCATGAAGCTTTTTCAAGCATTTCAATTGCATTTTTAACGACCAAGCCACGATAAATCAAATAAAAACTAACCAATGTAAAAGCCGTAACAACGACTAGCTCAATGAGCATCGGCGATTTCATCACATAGAAATAAATGTAGACGCTAAGAATAAAAAATACGATCCCAGCCAGAATATTTGCCCACCAAACAGAACTATTTTGAGATAGATTTTGGCTAAAGTTTTTAAAAGTTAAAACGTTTAACTTACCATTTATTTCTTCACCACAAACCGAAATCTGATCCCCATTATTGATCATGACTTCTTTAGGAAATTCTGCGTTAATTTGCTTTTCTCCAAGTCGAAATTGAGCAACATAGGTAGTCCTTGTGTTCTCTTTAATCAATGTTAGATGAGGATCACCCTCTGCACGAATCTCAATTGTTTGTTTAAAGTTTTCAACTATTCCCGAATACACGGAAAGAGATTTCCCTGAAAAAATTTGTGGATTAATAAAGTTCACAATCACTCCTATCATGAGGAAAAATAGAATTAAAACAATGACAAAGGTTGATTTGGATAAGCCAATACTCATTTTTTATACTTTAAGGACTAACTGTTTTGATCGCTTCACTTGCTAGTTTAGCAATTTCTCTTGCGCGGTCGGTGTCATTTGCACTCGCTAATGTCACACCCATACGACGTTTGAGAAACGCTTCTGGCTTACCAAATAATCGAACAGCAACGCCAGGCAACGCTAAAGCTTTTTCTAGTCCAGTAAAACCAATTCCTTTAACATCCATGCCACCATATATAACTGAACTAGCGGCAGGAGTTTTCAAAGAAACATCAACGGGAAAGCCTAAAATAGCCTTGGCATGCAGTTCAAACTCACTCTGAGTTTGACTTGCTAAGGTTACAAGGCCTGTGTCATGAGGCCTTGGACTCACCTCAGAAAACCACACTTCATCCCCTTTAACAAATAACTCGACGCCAAAAATCCCTCTTCCTCCGAGATTGTCTGTTACTTTTTTGGCAATCTCTTGTGATTTTTTTCTAGCTAATTCAGTCATCTGCATGGGCTGCCAACTTTCAACATAATCACCATTTTTTTGGACATGACCAATTGGTTCACAAAAGGCAGTAAAAGGCTCACCCTTAGCATCAAGGGTTCTCACAGTAAGTTGTGTAATCTCATAATCAAAATCTATTAAACCCTCAACAATGACTTTACCCGCATCTACCCGTCCTGCAGAGGCAGCATATTCCCACGCCTTTACAACATCTTGTGGACCTTCTAGTTTCGATTGACCTTTGCCAGATGAGGACATGACCGGTTTAACAAAACATGGATAGCCTATGCCTTGATCAATCGCTTGTTGTAACTCTTCTAAACTAGAGGCAAATTTAAATGGTGAGGTCGGTAACCCTAACTCTTCAGCCGCAAGTCTTCGAATACCCTCTCGGTTCATAGTTAAGAAGGTTGCGCGCGCTTTTGGAATTACCTCGACAATTCCCTCCGCTTCGAGTTCCATGAGCGTTTGTGTAGCAATTGCCTCAATTTCTGGCACGATTAAATGTGGTTTTTCTTGTAAGACCAAGGCTCTTATCGCCTTGCCATCTGTCATGTCAATGACATGTGAGCGATGTGCTACTTGATGACCGGGTGCATTTGGATAACGATCTACAGCGATCACTTCTATACCAAGACGTTGCAACTCAATAATCACTTCTTTCCCTAGTTCACCACAACCTAACATCATCACTCTGATGGCATTTGAGGTTAAAGGGGTTCCAATGATTGGAAAACGTGGGTAGGAATATGGAGACATAATTTAACTCAAAAAAAGACATGGTTTATTTTCCCATGCCTTTGATTGCTACCTACAAATTTCACAACAATTAACGTTACTTAATCACTGAATACATCTTATTTTTTTCTTACGGGTGGTAAGTCTGTACATGAACCATGAGCGACTTCAGCTGCTAATCCAACCGATTCACCTAAAGTAGGATGAGGATGTATCGTTTTACCAATATCTACAGCATCTGCACCCATTTCAATCGCCAAACAAATTTCTCCAATTAAATCACCCGCATTAGTGCCGACGATGCCACCACCAATAATACGGTGTGTTGACTCATCAAATAGAAGTTTTGTAAATCCTTCACTACGTCCATTAGCAATCGCACGACCACTTGCAGCCCATGGAAATAAGCCCTTGGTATAAGCAGTTCCTTTTTCCTTACATTGCTCTTCAGTAATTCCAGCCCAAGCTACCTCCGGATCAGTATAAGCAACAGACGGTATTTGTTTGACATCAAAATAGGACTTTTCTCCATAAGCTACTTCTGCTGCAACATGACCCTCATGCACTGCTTTATGGGCCAACATCGGCTGACCTACCAGATCACCAATCGCAAAAATATGTTGAACATTGGTTCTCATTTGCTGATCTACTGGAATAAAGCCACGCTCATCCACC
>CAISYI010000161.1 GCA_903889595.1 uncultured beta proteobacterium | reverse complement strand
TCACCATGCGCTTGTTTAAATAAATCCAGCAATGCTTTCATATTAATTACGCTCCATATCGATATCTATACCCAATGATCTGATTTCTTTAACCAGAACGTTGAAGGACTCAGGCATTCCAGCTTCAATAGTGTGCTCACCTTTGACAATGTTTTCGTAAACCTTAGTACGTCCGTTAACATCGTCTGACTTAACTGTGAGCATTTCCTGTAATACATAGGAGGCACCATAAGCTTCCAACGCCCAAACTTCCATCTCACCAAATCTCTGACCACCAAACTGTGCTTTACCACCGAGAGGCTGTTGTGTAACAAGTGAGTATGGGCCAGTTGAACGAGCATGCATCTTGTCATCAACCAAGTGGTGCAGTTTCAAGACGTGCATAACACCAACTGTTACGTTTCTCTCAAAGGCATCTCCAGTTTGACCATCAAACAATTTCATTTGTTGTCTTGACGCAGTCATTCCCAATGGGCCAGCAATTTCAGCGGGGTAAGCTAACTCAAGCATCTTAGCGATTTCAGCCTCTGTTGCACCATCAAACACTGGCGTAGCAAAAGGTGTACCCTCGCGTAAATTCTTTGCTAACTCTAAAACTTGGTCATCGGATAATTTATCAATTTCCTCTGTTCTTCCAGTTTCGTTGTAAAGAGTGGTTAAGAAGTTGCGAAGTTCTTGAACTTTAGTTTGAGCTTCAATCATGGCATTAATACGCTTACCAATTCCTAACGCTGCCCAACCTAAGTGCGTTTCCAAAATCTGACCTACGTTCATACGTGATGGAACGCCAAGTGGGTTCAACACGATATCAACAGGCGTTCCGTCAGCCATGTATGGCATATCTTCAACAGGAGCAATCTTAGATACAACTCCTTTGTTTCCGTGACGACCCGCCATCTTGTCACCAGGCTGGAGACGACGCTTAACTGCTAAGTAAACCTTAACCATCTTAGTTACGCCAGGAGGTAATTCATCTCCTTGTGTTAACTTGCGTTGCTTCTCTGTAAATGCTTCGTCGAACTGTTTACGCTTAGCTTCAATAGACTCCTTAATAGCATCTACTTGAATAGCTAAATCTTCGTCTGCTAAACGCACGTCAAACCAATGATACTTTTCAACACCTAACAAATACTCAGCCGTTACTTTACTTCCCTTAGCAAGCTTGTTAGGACCGCCGTTAGCTTCTTTGTTTAATAGAAGTTTTTCTAAACGATTAAACGCATCACCTTCAACAATACGCAATTGATCGTTTAAATCAAGGCGGTAACGATGTAACTCTTCTTGAATAATAGATTGAGCACGTTGATCACGGTCTACACCTTCACGTGTAAAGACTTGAACGTCAATAACAGTTCCTGTCATTCCAGATGGAACGCGCAAAGAAGTATCTTTTACATCAGAAGCTTTTTCGCCAAAAATAGCACGTAACAACTTCTCTTCTGGTGTTAGTTGTGTCTCACCTTTTGGTGTTACTTTACCAACTAATACATCACCAGCTTCTACTTCAGCACCAATATAAACAATACCGCTCTCATCTAATCTGCCTAACTGAGACTCAGCTAAATTTGAAATATCGCGCGTAATTTCCTCAGGCCCAAGTTTTGTATCGCGAGCAACAACAGATAATTCCTCAATATGAATCGAGGTATAACGGTCATCAGCTACTACTTTTTCTGATATCAAAATTGAGTCTTCAAAGTTATAACCGTTCCAAGGCATGAAGGCTACGGTCATGTTTTGACCTAGAGCCAACTCACCCAAATCGGTAGACGCTCCATCAGCAACAACATCGCCACGCGCAATTTGATCACCAACACGAACGATAGGTCTTTGATTAATGTTTGTATTTTGATTAGAACGTGTGTATTTAATTAAATTGTAAATATCAACACCAACTTCTCCAGCTGCTGTTTCTTCATCGTTTACACGAATCACGATACGGTTTGCATCGACATAATCAACAATACCGCCACGCGTTGCCATTACAACAGTACCTGAGTCAACAGCTACAGTTCTTTCCAAGCCAGTTCCAACCAATGGCTTGTTAGGTCTTAAACATGGCACTGCTTGACGCTGCATGTTCGCACCCATCAACGCACGGTTTGCATCATCGTGCTCTAAGAATGGCACTAAAGACGCGGCAGCAGAAACAATTTGACTCGGAGCAACGTCAATGTAGTTAACTCTCTCAGGTGTAACCATTTTGGTTTCACCTGCTTCAC
Organism: uncultured beta proteobacterium; assembly: GCA_903889595.1. GTDB lineage: Bacteria > Pseudomonadota > Gammaproteobacteria > Burkholderiales > Burkholderiaceae > Polynucleobacter. The sequence goes on along the minus strand of CAISYI010000161.1, from coordinate 354 downwards.
GAGAAGACACTAACTCATCTGCAAGGGATCCATTGTCATCAATAGTTGCGTTCGCTTGGGCAATAACATACTTTGCTTCTTCGATTGCTGACAAATAATCAACTTGATCAGTAACCTTACCGTCAGTAACTTTTCTGTAAGGTGTTTCCAAGAAGCCATGCTCATTTAATCTTGCAAACAAAGCTAAGGAGTTAATCAAACCGATGTTTGGTCCTTCTGGAGTTTCAATCGGACACACACGACCGTAGTGGGTTGGGTGTACGTCACGAACTTCAAAGCCAGCTCTCTCACGTGTTAAACCACCAGGTCCTAATGCTGAAATACGACGCTTGTGCGTAATTTCAGATAGTGGGT
>CAISYI010000160.1 GCA_903889595.1 uncultured beta proteobacterium | reverse complement strand
TGCCGCTATATGAACTGACCCCCAAAAGTTGGACGAAATGTCTAACTTCTGGGGGTTTAGTTTTATGTCAAAGTATTCATCTGAGTTTAAATTAAAGATTGTTCAACAATATTTAGAGGAAAAAGTTGGTTATAGGACCTTAAGTCATCTATGTGGCGTTCATCATCGTCATATTTCCAACTGGGTCAAGCTATATGAACAGCATGGATCTGAAGGTCTAGCAAAGCGCCGTACCAATTACAGTGTTGAATTTAAGTTGAATGTTCTTAAAAAGATTTTGAATGAAAATTGGTCTATCTATCAAGCTGCCTTCCACTTTAATATACCGTCGCCTAGCTTGATAGGAGTTTGGCTACGGCTTTACAATCAAGGTGGTGAAACTACTCTTGAGCCTAAGCCGAAAGGACGACAACCTGTGAAACGAACCTCCAAGGATATCCAAACTCTTCTCAAGAAGCCAATCAATGAACTCTCCCATGAAGAATTACTGCAAAGAGTTCATTACGTGGAAGTGGAGAACGCCTATCTAAAAAAGCTAGAAGCCTTAGCGCAGCAAAAAACCTTGGCAAACAAGACCAAGTCCAAGTAATTACTGAGCTAAGGCAAGACTACCCATTAACCATCTTATTAGAAGTAGCGCATTTACCTAGGAGTGTTTATTACTACTGGCTTAAAGCCAGTAGTAAGCCCGAGCCTTATCAAGATACGAGGCAGCAGATTAGAACTATCTTCGATAAACATAAGGGGCGCTATGGATACCGACGTGTGAAGGACGAGCTAGGTCATCAGAACTGCCACTTAAACCCTAAGACGGTACAAAAACTCATGGTACAGATGGGTCTCAAATCTCTAGTTCGGCCGAAGCGTTATCAATCCTACAAGGGAGTAGTTGGTAAAGCAGCGCCAAACTTACTAAATCGAGACTTTGAGGCCAAGAGACCTCACCAGAAGTGGGTGACGGACGTCACCGAGTTCAATATTAAAGGCGAGAAGGTTTACCTCTCACCTATCCTCGACCTTTATAACCAAGAAATTATCTCCTATGAGATCGCACAACGACCCAGTATAAGTATGGTGATGAACATGCTCAACCAGGCAATAAAGGAACTCAAACCGGAAGAAAAACCAATCATCCACTCGGATCAAGGGTGGCAATACCAAATGAGTCATTATCAAAGAGAACTAGCGAACAACGGCATCACTCAGAGCATGTCGAGAAAAGGTAACTGCCTCGATAACGCCGTGATGGAAAACTGGTTTGGAATAATGAAAACAGAGTTCTACTACCAAGAGAAGTTTGAAAATGTTGACTCATTTAAGAAAGGATTAAAAGACTATATCCATTACTACAACCATGATCGAATCAAGCAAAAGTTAAAGGGATTGAGTCCGGTTAATTACCGAAATCAATCCCTTCTGCTATCCTAATTAAACTGTCCAACTTTTATGGGTCAGTTCATATAGCGGCATTTAACTTAAAAGCCACCCCAAATTGCATGAACTGCTGATATCGCACTGATACCTGCGGTTTCAGTTCTCAAAATTCGGTTGCCCATAGTGGCACTCATCCAACCCCGCTGTTCAATACTTTGCATCTCACTTTCATCAAAACCACCTTCAGGACCAACCATTAAGGCAACTCCTTGACCAGGAGCTCTTTTTAAAATGCTAACTAGTTTGAGAGTTCCTAATGGAGATAAAACAATGGGCAATTGAGCGCAACTGGGTACATCAAAACTCGCTAAAAATTGACTAAGGGTTTGGGGTGCTTCGAGCCTAGGCAGAATGGTACGGTCGCATTGCTCACAGGCGGCGATGATAATTTGCGTCCAATGATCGATCTTTTTCTGAGCCTTTTTTTCATCATGTTGCGCAGTTACCTTCAGGACACTGCGTTGAGTTTGTACCGGAATGATAGTACCAACCCCTAATTCAACTGCTTTTTCGATTAACCAGTCCATTTTTTCGTTAGCAGCTAAACCTTGAATTAAGGTAATTGGATAGTTCGACTCACGACTGAGATCTTCGTGCGGATTACTTAAGTTCAGTAGTAATTTTTTATCGGTAGATGCACCATCAATCGTCGCATTCGCGACCATTCCAGCGCCATTAAAAACAGCGATTGATTCGCCTGCATTAACTCGTCTCACACGCAAGTGATGTCTAAGAGAGTCGGGAGCAAGAACTTGGCTTTCTTGCCAATTACCAGGAAGATAAAAGTGAGACATAGGTCCAATGTTAAAATAGTGCGAAAGTGGTCCTGTTTATTCTACCTTCATCGAGAAGAAATCTGTGAGATGCAAAATAAACAGGATGAGATAGAGCGAGCCAATACTAATCGTACTGATCGAATTGTTGACGAAGTATTGAACCCAGATTATTAAACCAGTATTTTTCAAGCTAATTAAATTAGCTAACTAAATAAGCAAACTAAATTTATGTCTACCAAACTAACTTCCGAAGATTCCAAATTGATGGCGAATGCGATTCGCGCACTATCAATGGATGCAGTACAAAAAGCCAATTCAGGACACCCAGGTATGCCGATGGGGATGGCGGATATCGCAGTTGCGCTGTGGCATGATCATTTAAAACATAACCCTAAAAATCCATTGTGGATGGATCGTGATCGTTTTGTGCTTTCCAATGGACACGGATCGATGTTGCTCTATTCGGTATTGCACTTAACTGGCTATGATTTACCCATGTCAGAAATTGAAAATTTCAGACAATTACATAGTAAAACAGCAGGTCATCCAGAGTATCGTGTCACTCCAGGTGTGGAGACGACGACAGGCCCTTTAGGTCAAGGAATTTCAAATGCGGTTGGTATGGCTTTGGCAGAGAAATTATTAGCGGAAGAATTTAATCGTCCAGGTCATGCCGTCATCAACCACTACACCTATGCATTTTTAGGTGATGGTTGTCTCATGGAAGGGATTAGTCATGAAGCTTGCTCTTTAGCAGGAACTTTAGGCTTATCTAAATTAATTGCTGTTTGGGATGATAACGGTATCTCGATTGATGGCCGAGTTGTAAACTGGTTCTCTGAAGATACGCCAAAACGCTTTGAAGCCTATGGTTGGAATGTCATACGCGATATTAATGGTCATGATGCACAGGAAGTATCGAGTGCGATCTCCTATGCCAAATCGATGAATAATGGCAAGCCGACTTTAATTGCTTGTAAAACTAGAATCGGTGAAGGATCACCAAATCTAGCTGATACCGACAAAGTCCACGGTGCTCCCCTCGGAGCTACAGAAATTGCTGCTACCAGAGAGTCCATCGGTTGGAACTATCCTCCATTTACAGTGCCCCAAGAGGTTTATTCGCTGTGGGATGCAAAAGAAATGGGTGCTGCCACTGAGCAACTCTGGAACTTACATTTTAAAGACTACCAAAAAGAATATCCAGACTTAGCTAAAGAACTCACTCGTCGTATGTCAGGAGATTTACCGGAGTCATTTGATGCGACGGTGCAAACATTATTAGCCAACATCACTGCCAAAGCAGAAACCATTGCAACGCGTAAGGCTAGCCAAAATGCGATTGATGGATTAGCGCAGGTTTTACCTGAGTTCTTAGGTGGTTCAGCTGATCTAACAGGATCGAACCTCACAAACTGGAGTAATTCCAAGTCACTCAGACCCAACACTTGGGGTAATCATATTAGTTATGGTGTACGTGAGTTTGGGATGAGCGCCATTATGAACGGCGTAACCTTACATGGAGGTTACATCCCATTTGGGGGTACTTTCTTAACCTTCTCTGACTATAGTCGCAATGCGCTACGGATGGCTGCGCTCATGAAAATCAGAAGCATTTTTGTGTTCACACATGACTCCATTGGTCTAGGTGAGGACGGTCCAACGCATCAAGCGGTTGAGCAAACAGCGAGTCTACGTTTGATACCCAATATGGATGTGTGGCGTCCAGCCGACACAACTGAATCAGCAGTCGCCTGGGCGAGTGCTGTCAAGCGTCGTAAGGGTCCGACCAGTTTGATTTTTAGTCGTCAAAATTGTCCTTATTTAGAAAAAACGGCAGAGCAAATTGCCAATATTGAAAAGGGTGGATACGTACTCAAGGCAGTTAAAAATCCCAAAATTGTCTTCATGGCAACGGGCTCTGAAGTGGGTTTAGCGATGAGTGTAGCGAGTGCCTTAGCAGAGAAGGGGATTGCAGCAAATGTGGTCTCCATGCCTTCTACAACGACTTTTGATCAACAATCAAGTGCTTACAAAGCTAGTGTTTTACCTGAAGGAATTCCACGGGTCGCGATTGAAGCTGGTGTGACAGATGGTTGGTGGAAATATGGCTGTGCTGCTGTTCAAGGCTTAGATACCTTCGGTGAATCCGCTCCTGCTGGTGTGTTGTATCAATACTTTGGCCTGACCACTGAAAACATTGTTAAAACAGCAATGGATGTTATCGGTCAATCTGCCAAGTGAAATAAAAACGATAAAAATAGCGAGACAACAATTTATATTTAATTCAGGAGTAATTCATGGCAATTCGGGTAGCAATTAACGGATATGGGCGTATTGGTAGAATGGTTTTAAGAGCCATCTATGAAGAAAAAAGAGATGATATAAAAGTCGTAGCAATTAACGGCTTGGGTGGTATCGAAATTAATGCCCATCTCACCCAGTATGACTCAGCACATGGTAAATTTAGTTCCACCGTGACAGTTGATGGTGATCATTTAGTGATTAATGGTGATCGCATCAAAATGTACTCGACGCGTAATCCCTTAGAAACACAATGGGGTGAACATCAAGTAGATGTCGTCTTAGAATGCTCTGGCGCTTTTACGACTAAAGAAAAAGCGCTGGTACACATTGCCCAAGGTGCTAAAAAAGTACTCATCTCTGCTCCAGGTGGGGATGATGTAGACGCTACTGTTGTTTACGGTGTTAATCACCAAGTTTTAAAAGCAAGCGATCAAGTGGTATCCAACGCGAGTTGTACAACGAACTGTTTAGCCCCCCTCGTAAAACCTTTGTTAGAACAAATTGGTATTGAAGCGGGACTGATGACTACCATCCATTCCTATACTAATGATCAAGTTTTAACCGATGTTTATCACAAAGATATGCGCAGGGCACGTTCTGCGACGCAAAGTTTAATTCCGACTAAAACCGGCGCAGCTAAAGCAGTCGGACTCGTGTTGCCAGCCTTACAAGGTAAGTTTGATGGCTTTGCCATGCGCGTTCCCACCATCAATGTCTCAGTAGTGGATTTAACCTTTACTGCTAGCAGAGTAACCACCCTCGAAGAAGTTAATCAAATTCTCAAAACAGCTAGTGAAGGTGAGCTCAAAGGCATCTTAGCTTACAACACACTGCCATTAGTATCCGTCGACTTTAATCACAACCCATACCCAAGTATTTTTGATAGTACACAAACTCGCGTCTCTAAAGACGGTAAGTTAGTTAAAGTATTATCTTGGTATGACAATGAGTGGGGCTATAGTTGCCAGATGTTAAATGCAACCGTTGCGCTGATGCAAGCGAAGTAATTAGCCAAACCTCTTGGCTAATTTCATTTAAATAATGCATGCCATCATTCAACGCCTGCAAGACCTTCTGGGTTCTGCAGGCGTTTTGTTTGAAAAAGACGATGTGGCACCGTACTTGACCGATTGGCGTGGGATTTTTACTGGAACGGCACTCGCTGTGGCACTACCTAAAACCACCCAGCAGGTGGCAGAGGTTGTTAAGTTATGTGGGGCGCTACAAGTCAAAATTGTGCCTCAAGGGGGCAATACGGGTTTGTGTGGCGGGGCGACTCCAGAGGGTGATACAGACCAAATTATTTTGTCTTTGAAACGCCTCAATCAAATCCGAGACATTGATTTAGAAAACCAAACGATTACGGTCGAGGCCGGTTGCATCTTACAAACAGTGCAAGAAAAAGTACAAGCCAGTGGCGCATTTTTCCCATTAAGTTTAGCCGCTCAGGGAAGTTGCACGATTGGTGGAAATTTGGCGACTAACGCAGGTGGGGTTAATGTTCTGCGCTACGGCAATACCCGTGACATCTGTTT
>CAISYI010000159.1 GCA_903889595.1 uncultured beta proteobacterium | reverse complement strand
TGGGATGGCATATTTCGTTTTACTGCAGAAAGATTTAAATCGGTCATACAACCAATTTAAACCAAAACCAAAAAGAGTTCAAAAAAAACCCCTAGCTTGTAAAAAACTTTTTAGCGATCGCAATTTGCTCAGGCAAAATAAAAGCTGGCGCATGCCCTGCTTGCTCAATTTCAACTGCAGAAACATAGGGATTACGACGGCACATTTCTTCAACCGTTGCAGGGGACAAGAGGTCAGATTCCACGCCGCGTGCAACTAAAGTTTTAATTTTAATACTGTCTAAACTCTTCCATAAAGCCAGTTCACCCGCAGCTGCCGTCATCGGATTTTGCGCCATCAAAGGCACAGAAATCTTAGGGTCATAATGCATGATCCACTGTTGGTCTTTTTGAATAATTTGTGGCAAATTCAAATGACGTAATTGTTCTTGGGTATGACGTCCAAAAGTTTCTGTTAGAGAATTGACGTAATGTAATGCCTCAGCTTGCGAACTAAAAACAACTGGCTTGCCGAGATAGCTCATGAGTCGAGTTAAAAAGGCAAATTCAATCCGTGGTCCCACATCATTTAAAAGTAAGCGCCGAACAGGCTGTTGCTCAAGACCAGCTAGCACCATCCCAATGAGCCCACCCATCGAAGTGCCAAAAAAATCCAATTGTTTCGGTGCAATCCTTGCAATCAAGGTCACGATATCACTCACGTATTGCGGCACCCCGTAATACATCGGATCTTTTAAAAAATCAGAGTCTCCTCGCCCCACCATGTCAGGACAAACCACGAAGTATTCATCTGACATCGCCTGCGCTAAGGCAAAGAAATCGGTACCTCGGCGCGTGAGACCATGCACACATAAAAGCACCTTGGGATTTTGCGGATTACCCCAAGTTCTGTATGCCATTTGATGTAAGCCGACTGGACTAATACACTGCACAAACTGCGGAGCTGGATTGAGAGTTTCAGAGGCGGCCTGCGTAGGGTTAGAAGCACTTGCTCCATCACTGCCCTGCTTTGCTTCATTAGAGGCTTCCTGCGCTGATTTACCAGTAATTTTAGATAGCCATTTTTTCCATAGTGATGTACTCATTATTTCCCTCAAAATTACAAAGTTAAACATTACTAAAAATTAAAAACTAGATTGGCCTGAATCGACCCAAATCAGGCATTGATTCATCAATTCGATATTAATTACTTTACTCTCAGATAATCACGAATCCATGATTTAACAGAAAATATTTAGGGTCTTTGACTTTGAATCAACACTCTAATCTAACCGAGTCCAAAATCGAATCCGATAGAAATCGAAGTACTTTAGTTAATTTAGTTATTTATTTACTTATTAAGTAAAGTGGCTCAGAGTGCTAAGGCAGCATGCTCCGGAGTTTGATCCGCTGGATGGACTTCCGGTTGCAAGGTCACATGATCAATCCCGTGCACGCTTAACAACATCTCACGGATATCATCCATGATTTTTGGCCACTCCGTAATATGATCAATTTCGATGTGACCAATCAGCGCAGGATAGCCAGGTGTCATTTCCCAAATATGTAAATCATGAATCGCATTCACACCGTTGATATTGACTAGGTCATCACCCACTTTTAAAAAGTCGATTTGCTTCGGCACACCCTTCATTAGAAAATGATAGGACTCTGCCAAAATCGAAACCGTGGATTTAATCAAGAGTAAACAGACAACGAGAGAAAGAATCGGATCAATTTGCATCCAACCTGTATATTGAATCACGATACCTGCAATTAAAGCGGCGACTGACCCGAGTAAGTCACCCATCACATGCACCAGAGCTGCTCTAGTATTCATACTATTGTTATTGCGGGACAACATCCAAGCAACAAAGATATTGACGAGTAAACCCAGCAGTGCGACTAAGGTCACTGTTTCTCCAGCCACCAAATGCGGAGAAATAAAGCGAGATATCGCCTCAACAGAAATCCAGATCACGAGTAACACCATCGCAAGACCATTCACAAAAGCTGCGAGGGCCTCGGCTCTGCCAAAACCAAAAGAATTCTTCGCACTTGGCGGTCGTTTCGAAATCACTTGTGCCACCACGGCGAGCAATAGCCCTGCTGCGTCGGTCACCATATGACCTGCATCGGAGATCAGTGCCAGAGAATTAGCAAAAAAGCCAGCAAAGACTTCCACTGCGGCAAAGCCCAACGTAATGATGAGGGCAATCATTAAAACTTTTTGACTAGAAACTTCTTTAGCGTGGGAATGCTTGGCATCCCCCGCTTTATGTGCATGCAATCCAGCGGAACTCAGTGCTGAACCAGTTTTAGACGATTTGTGATCGTGAGAATGATGATGGTTCAGCATGAATTCCTATAAAGTAAAACAATAATTTAAAGTGCAATATGCAGCTTTGCACCTGTTTTCTC
>CAISYI010000158.1 GCA_903889595.1 uncultured beta proteobacterium | reverse complement strand
TGGAGCGCAACAAGCACAGCGTATCTTGGATCGTCATATGGCCGATGGAAATGCTTTACCTGAATCGATTGCTCTAGTTTTATGGGGTACCGATAACCTTAAAACAGAAGGTGCACCAATTGGTCAAGTTTTGGCATTAATGGGTGCTAAACCACGTTTTGATAGTTATGGACGCTTAGCTGGTGCTACGTTAATACCTTTAGAAACACTTGGTCGTCCAAGAATTGATGTAGTCGTATCTATCTCAGGAATTTTTAGAGATTTAATGCCATTGCAAATTAAGTTGTTAGCTGAAGCTGCCTTAATGGCCGCAAATGCTGACGAACCCGGTGAGCAGAATTTTGTTCGTAAACATGCGCTGGATTACATGGCACGGATGGGTTGCGACATGGAAACTGCAGCACTACGCGTCTTCGGTAATGCTGATGGCACGTATGGTTCTAATGTGAATTTATTAATTGACAACAGTAAATGGGATGATGCCGAAGAGTTGTCAAACACCTACAAAAAGCGTAAAGGTTTTGCTTATGGTGTTAGTGGTAAACCTCAGCTTCAAAAGACTGAATTACTTGATGGTATTTTTGCTGATGTTTCACTCACTTATCAAAACTTAGATTCCGTAGAACTGGGTGTAACAACTATTGACACGTACTTTGATACCCTTGGTGGAATTAGTCAGGCTGTCAAACAAGCTAAAGGTGGTATAGACGCTCCAGTTTATATTGGTGATCAAACATCTGGTAAAGGTACTGTTCGAACTCTCAATGAACAAGTGACACTGGAAACAAGAACTCGAATGCTCAATCCAAAATGGTATGAGGGCATGTTGGAACATGGCTTTGAGGGTGTTCGTCAGATTGAGACACATTTGACCAATACCTTTGGTTGGTCAGCAACTACTGGCCAAGTGCAGCCTTGGGTCTACCAACAGATTACTGAAACTTTTGTATTAGATGATGTAATGCGTGAACGCTTGGCTGAACTAAACCCTAGCGCAACCGCAAAAGTAGCGAATCGCTTGCTTGAAGCAAGCGAAAGGAAGTATTGGAATCCATCCGCACAAGATCTCGCTAAATTGCGACAATTTGCTGAAGAGTTAGAAGATCGACTCGAAGGCGTCTACCAAGGAGTAGCAATTTCATGAACACAGTCTCTGTTCCTATCTCAGTTTTGAATACAGCCAAACCACCAGATGGTGATGGAAGTGTTCAAGTCCATCTTGATCCAAATATCAAAATTGGCAATGCAAAGGTATTTGCTATTTATGGGAAAGGCGGAATAGGGAAAAGTACAACTTCCTCTAATTTATCAGCTGCTTTTTCATTACTTGGTAAACGAGTTTTACAGATTGGTTGTGACCCCAAACATGACTCGACCTTTACACTCACTGGTACGTTAGTGCCCACTGTGATTGATATTTTAGAGACAGTCGATTTTCATGCTGAAGAGCTTAAGATTGAAGATTTTGTTTATGAAGGTTTTAACGGCGTCATGTGCGTCGAAGCGGGTGGTCCCCCTGCTGGCACCGGTTGTGGTGGTTATGTGGTTGGACAAACCGTCAAACTTTTAAAAGAACATCATTTATTAGAAGATACGGATGTTGTGATATTTGACGTTCTTGGTGACGTTGTTTGTGGTGGTTTTGCAGCACCTTTACAGCATGCGGACCGCGCTTTAATTGTTACAGCAAATGACTTTGATTCCATTTTTGCCATGAACCGCATTGTTCAGGCGATCGCAGCCAAAGCAAAAAATTATGATGTGCGTTTAGGTGGCGTAATTGCTAACCGTAGCGCAGGAACAGATCAGATTGATAAGTTTAATAAGCGCGTTGGTTTAAAGACGATGGCCCACTTTCCTGATCTCGATGCCATTCGCCGCAGTAGATTAAAAAAATGTACGATTTTTGAAATGGAAAAGACCCCAGAAATCGAAGCAGTACAAAACGAATATTTACGTTTAGCAGCTTCTTTATTAGAAGAACTTCCACCGATTGAAGCAGAAAGTTTAAAAGACCGTGAAATTTTTGATCTATTAGGATTTGACTGATGACAACGATACGATACGAAAAAAAACGCAGTGAGCTAGAAGAGTATTTTGATCGAACAGCTTCGCAAGCCTGGGCAAAATTAACCTCTGATGCACCTGTAAGTGGGATTCGTGCAACAGTACGAGCTGGTCGCGATCAAACTCGCGATATTCTTTTGAGTCGATTGCCTGAGAATCTCTCTGGAACAAGAATTTTAGATGCGGGTTGCGGAACTGGCGCTTTAGCCGTCGAGTTAGCTAAACGTGGTGCACACGTGATTGCTGTTGATCTATCAGCAACATTAATTGATTTGGCTAACGAGAGACTTGATCCAAGGTTAAAACATTTAGTAGAGTTCCATGCTGGTGATATGTTAGATCCAAAGTTTGGCTACTTTGATTATGTTGTTTGCATGGATTCAGTAATTCATTATCAAGGGAACGATAAGGTCTCAGTTCTGAGTCAACTAGCTAATAACACGCAACATAAAATAATCTTCACCTTTGCTCCAAGTACGTTTGCTCTAGAACTCATGATTCGTTCAGGTAAGCTTTTTCCTAAAAAAGATCGCTCACCATTTATCGTGCCGATAGCCGAAGATACGATTCGAAAAGAAATCAAACAAGCGGAAGATTTAAAAGACTGGGATGTAACTTTTACCCAAAAAGTATCAAGTATGTTTTATAAATCACAAACTATGGAACTCACCAAAAAATGAAGATTCCATTTTTGGTCAATAAAAAAACCTGGACCGCTGTAAGTCCGAAGTTACTCCCATTTGCTGATGTTGTGAGTGATGACTTACCTTTATCTAGGCTTTTACGATTATCTTTGTTCCAAATCACTGTTGGTATGGCTGCAACGCTATTGATTGGAACATTAAATCGTGTCTTGATTCTTGAAATGGGTGTAAGTGCATGGTTAGTAGCATTGATGGTGGCATTACCTTTAGTTTTTGCCCCATTTAGAGCTTTAATTGGCTTTAAATCGGATCAACATCGTTCAGTTTTGGGGTGGAGACGAGTTCCCTATATCTGGATTGGTACTTTATTACAATTTGGTGGCTTATCTATCTTACCTTTTGCATTGATTCT
>CAISYI010000157.1 GCA_903889595.1 uncultured beta proteobacterium | reverse complement strand
CAGTTCGGCAGTAGTTCAACTCTTGAGCAAATTAAAAAAATGGCGCAAAAAAATACTAATGTTCTTGCTAAGAACACTTCTTTTCATAAACCTCGTCGTTTGGTGAATCTGACGTCTATGGCAAAGACTTTGAAAGAGGTGAATCGATTCTCACCTTCTCCGCCAAGTCAATCGGTATTACAAGAGTTTGGGCTCTTCACCAGAATCGGGGGATAAGCTTCTATCAAATATGATTAATCACTCTCATCTAGTTAGTTAAACCAACACTCTCGGTTAATAATTTTATAAATTAGCGGTCGAATAGTCCCCTAAATTCATTTAATACGAAAACCATCTTCATAGACCTTGTGGTTAGTATGCTTGACCACTCTCTTCAATGGTTATATCAAGAAATTCTATGAGTTTTTGAAAATCAATGTCATTAATTTCTCGGTTTTTTACTCGAAAAAAATTTGCTCCCTCTAATTTGGTTAGGGCTCGACTTAATGACTCAACGGTAATGCCTAAATAACTTTTTAAGTCCCCTCTGTTCATCGGTAGATGCAGAGAGTTATGTTCGGATTTAAATCTTCCCTCTTTTTGCAGTAACTCAAGGATAAAGTAAGCCAACTTTTCTTCTACAGAGTGAGATCCAAGAGAAAAAAGATGTTCTTGGGCTCTATTTAATTCATTACTAATGGCGCGTTCGATAGATTTTTGGATGATTGGATCTTTTTCAATTAACGACTGCAAACGCCCATAGTTGACGCTACAAATAACACCATCGGTAAGTGCATAAGCATCTAAATGATGGCGACCGTCGGCAATGCCATCTAAGCCAACAAGATCACCATTAGATGCAAACCGAGTTACTTGATGCTGACCATTAGACAAGCTAAATTCAAGTTTTAGGAAGCCTTTACTAATGTTATAAATAGATTGAATTGGATCACCATTATGAAAAATTGCGTCGCCAACTTTAACTTTAAATTTATGTGTATATTCAGCCGTTAATTTTTCTCTATGATGAATATCAAGATTACTGTTTAAGCAAGTAGATTTGCTGATACAGTTTATACAGGAGTTCGCAATAGATTGAGCTCTGAATCTTTCAAAAACTTGGGGTCTATCAAGCTGAAACGTTCTCATGTGAATGATCTCCTTTAACATTAAAAATTTCTTAGGTAAAAGTTGATATTAATCAATCTTTTCAAATTTGAATGTTCGATAACGAACATTAGCAACTAGCAGTGAGGCTTGAAATTGCCACAACTCTGAAAAATATAGTATGGTTTTTCTATGAGGGTAAGCCTTATAGATAATAGGGTTTATCTATATAAAATAAGGCTAAAAACAAAGTTAGGGTATGTTAACATCTAGTTATGCGATCTTTATCAGTAGCGTCATTATTTCTTTCTTACGCGTTGCTTCATGGCTTTTTAGGTCTTCTGTTAGTTGCATTTTTAAGAAAAAATAAAAATGACTCCCTGAAGTTTCTTGCGTTTGCTTGTTTTACTCAAGCTGCACTTTACTCCACTCTTATTCTTAGGCCTGTCATTCCCTTATGGATTGGTATGTTTCTGCCTAATTTCCTTTCAGTTGTTCAACTATATTTATTATTTAAAGCAATCAATACTCAAGCTTTTAAAAAAGATAATTTCAAAGTTTTATTTTTAGTTTTAGCTGTATTGTATGCACTCGCTACTGGTCTTATCCATGACTCACCTTTTAGCGAATTCACTCCTTTACTAGTAGGTGCTTTTTTAGGAATTGGAAACTTAGCCATAGCTAAAGAACTGAATAATGTTCAAAAAGATAGTCCAAGTTTTTTTATTAAAATTCCTTTTATCTTAAGCATATTAATTGCCATACTTTGGATGGTAAGAGGGATCGTGAGTTATAAATTTGAAATAGTTTTAGCGCAGGACCAAAATTTAATTAATATTATATTTTTTGCAGTAATTCTAATGTTTGTTTTTATTCGTAAGGTATCTTGGGTTGGGTTCTATCTTGATAATTCCATTCATTACCAAAAACGTTTAGAAAAATATAACAACGATTTACTGGAGCTAGTTGGAGAAATAAAAGAAGTTGAAAGTAATGCTCAAAATTTAGAAAATGGCATGGTCAATGTATTAAACCAACTTTCAAAAGAGCGCGATAACGAAACAGGAAACCATATCCTGCGAACACAGCTTTTTGTCAGACTAATCGCAAGTCATTTAGACGATTTTGGGAAGTCTGATATAAATTACACCAAAAAATCACTCAACACTCTGTTTAATGCAGCCCCGCTTCATGATATCGGTAAAGTGGGGATACCGGACTCTATCTTATTAAAACCGGGTAAATTACATCCTGATGAGTGGGAAATTATGAAAACGCATACTTTAATTGGAGAACGGATCTTATCTTCAATGGTTGTTGATGGTGAAATAAATTCAGAAGTTATCAAAGTAGCAGTTGAAATAGCCGGTTCACACCATGAAAATTGGGACGGCTCAGGATACCCTAGAGGCTTAAGCGGTAAAAACATTCCACAATCAGCTCGGATCATGGCATTAGCTGATGTTTATGATGCTTTGCTATCTTCAAGACCCTATAAAAAAGCTTGGACATATAAAGCAACTCATAAGTACATTAACTCTTTAAGAGGAACTAAATTTGATCCTGATGTGGTTGATGCTTTTAATGAATTAGCAGCTCAATTTAGATTGATACGTAAACAGTTTAAAGAGGACTAGTAGTTTTTAGTTGACCCGAAACCTATGGCAAACCCTTAGTTGAAATGTTTGGAGTAATATATTTTTAAGTTTATATTACTCAAATCTATCGGGACTAATTAGTATGCGCGGTTTTGTTACTGTCATTTTCCTAATGCTTTTTTCAAGTGCTTGCCATTCTCAAAGCATGAAAGTAGTCGAAACCAATGCTACTCATAACATCGAATTAAAGTCACTGATGTTATGGTTGATTGACCCCGCAGCAGATGCAATTTGGGATTCAGTATCGACCATTATTGACAGAAATGGCACTACGAACATTGCCCCTAAAAATGATGAAGAGTGGGAATCACTCCGTCAACAAGCTGCCGTCTTAACAGAAGCAGGCAACCTATTGATGATGCCAAATCGAGTCCAACCTGGCAGAATTTGGGCACTCGCTGCAAAAAAATTAAATACATCTGGTTTTTTAGCACTCCAAGCCACTTTAAATAAAGATCCCGATCTACTTTTTAAAGCTGGCGAAGAGATTTATAAATCATGTTCCGGATGTCATCATACCTATGCTAATTTTGAAAAATCCACTAGCTTGATTCCGCAGGGAACTAAATCAGTGGATCAAACAAATAGACACCTCAACTTCACTCAGTTAGCAAAGCACTAATTCATGATTAATCCGTTTTTAAAACAGCTTTCTTTAAGTATCGAACAAACCTTAATGAGTCAATCTTTGCAAGGTATGGAATGGGTTGTTGCAGTATTACAAACAATTCATATCTTAGCTATTTGTACATTAATGACTGCCATGATGATGAGTAACTTTAAGGCGCTTGGCCTTTTAACTCGAAACCATGTTTTATACCCTTTGGCTAGCGCGCTGAAGGTACCAGCGCATATTGCTATATTTGTTTTATTTCTGACTGGATTAATCATGATTATTGGCGAGCCGGCTAGGGCTTTATTAAACCCAATATTTCAACTAAAAATGATATTGCTAATTGCTGCAATTTTTTGTTCCATCTATTCAGCAATAGCTCAAAAAAAATTAGCGAACGATTATTTCGGTAACTCAAAGACTCAACTCACTCATAAATTGATTGCTGTGATTTCAATTGGTCTTTGGCTCTCCATCTTATTTGCTGGCCGTTGGATTGCGTACACTTAATATGATCTCTATCTCCCAAATTGCAAACTTCCTACAGGACTTACCTGTCGCTATACTAATTAGTGAGAATGAATTTCTTTTCCCATGGATTGAAGCATTTCATGTACTTGCCATAACGATGGTGATTGGTTCAATCTTTTTAGTCGATTTCAGGCTAATCGGGATTGCATTTAAGAACTTTGAATTTAGTACCTTCTCAAAAGCGTTGACCCGAATCACTTGGCTTGGTTTTAGTCTTGCTGTGATAACTGGATCTTTACTCTTTATATCGAACGCATCGACCTATCTCAATAACACCGCCTTTCAATTAAAGTTTTTATTTTTAGCGTTAGCTGGTGTGAACATGATCATCTTTCAATTCATCTCATCCAAAGAGATGAATGTTTGGGGACATCCGAACTATAGAGTCCCGCCAATGGCTAAACTCGCTGGGATTTGTTCTTTAAGCTTTTGGTTAATTGTGGTTGCTTGCGGTAGATGGATTGGCTTTAGTTTGTAATAAAAGTTTATTATTTAAAGTAGTGTTTTCTAGAACCTAGAAAGGTCAATATTAAGGAGATCATTGACATGAAAAAAAGTTTCAAGATTATTTTGAGCATCAGTTTGATTCTTAGCGAAACGCTAGGAATAACAAGCTCTTTCGCCCAAACCAAACCTAAGGCACCCGTTGTCATCAACCCAGCGCCTACTGCAAAAGACTGGGCTGATATTGCCAAACTGCCTGACTGGAGTGGTGTTTGGAATCCTAATATTAGTGATCAGGATAAAAAATCGATTACTGAAATGCCGCCATGGCAAGAGAGACAGGCAAAAATCATTGCTTTCCAAATTGCTGAAGAAAAAGCGGGTAGACCCACCCCTCTCTTTACTAATTGTTTACCTGAAGCGATGCCGTCTTGGATGTTAATCACGCACAATGCCATGGAAATTTTATTTACACCGGGTAGAGTAACCATGTTAGGTGAGTCCGATGGTAATCGTCTGCGTAGAATTTATACGGACGGTCGTGGACATCCAAAAGAACCAGATCCATCCTATCATGGCCATTCCATTGGTCATTGGGAGGGTGATACCCTAGTGGTCGAAACAACTAATATTATTCCTGAATCACTTTTAGCAATTAGTGAAGCGGCTGGTGTGCCAAATAATGGCGACATGGTTGTTAAAGAGCGAATCTATCTGAAAGATAAAGATTTATTAGTAGATGAGCTAGAAATTATTGCTCCAAAAATATTAACGAAACCTTGGAAAACGACTCGTTTTTTCTTTAGACAAAGAAATCGTAAATTTGATATCGTAGAAGGTGTTTGTTTAGAGGGATATTTTGTACCAAAAGTCGATAAAAATGGTGATCATACTTTCGAAGCAATTAAACATGATGTGGGCGGAAACCGCTTAGTAAATTAAGGAGAAATTTTATGAAATCAATCAAGACAATTATTAGCAGTACCTTGGCAGTAGGAGCTGCTGTTGCAACCTTTGCAGCATTTGCGCATCACTCTACTACAATGTTTGACCATGCCAAGACCTTGCAAATTACTGGTGTAGTAGAACAAATGCACTGGACGAATCCGCACGTAGCGGTCATTATCAAGGGCAAAGAAGCCGGTAGTGCTGAGGAAACAACTTGGCTAATGGAAATGACAAGTCCTGGTAACCTTATTCGAGCTGGTGGATGGTCACGGAATGCAGTTAAACCAGGTGATAAAGTGGTTGTAGATTTTAGTCCTCTGCGTGACGGCAAAAAAGGCGGCGCTCTCAAAAAATTAGTGAAGACCGATACTGGTGATGTATTTACAGCGAATATTCGTGCTCAAGAAGCTGCTAATTTAGAGTAAGTATCAACGTATTACCTTTAACAGTTAGTATTCAATTTGATTGAATACTAACTGTTTGTTTTTCATCATCTACTCTATAAAAAAATCGAGGGAAAACGCTTATTTTCTTTTCTTTCTGAATTAGGAATAATGTTTGTATTCTATTATTCCTTTGGCACGAGTGTGCTTTTTTATGAAATTTTCTCTTGATTTATTTAAAAATAAACTACTATCACCCCTTCGAAAATCTTTTTCATCTTCGATAGGATCCATCATCAAAACAACCTTAGTTGGGTTTATCCTTGTTATTCTATACAAAGTATTCTTGACCAATTTCGAATAAATCATTGATTGTTTTATTAGAAGTTTGTTATTTAACAACAAGCGTGGATATTTAAGCTGCAATGGCTTTCTTCAAAACTAGTCTACCAAAGTCCCTATATTAGTAAATATCGTCTTTTGCATCAATCGGTAGAGAAATTGGTTTTTTTAATCTTGCCGACAAATCAAATGCTTTGGTCATCATTAAATTGAAGTGAGCTTCTTGGGCTGTGGCTGCAGGCGTTGGAATATTTAAAGCAACCCGATTAAGCCAAGACTCGGTCTCTTCACGCATCGGCCCCCTCAACTCACCTAATGCCATATCACCTGGAGGATAACTACCCATAAAATCTACCCGTCTTGTTTGATCAGGTGCGTAGCCCTCACTCTGAGATTTACTCGTGGCCAATACGATGTCTCGGTGCGTGTCATCGATAGTCAGGACGCCCTCTGTACCAACAATACCAACATCCAAGCTATACACTGCGCCAGGCCAAACAACTGGTAACGCCCAAGAAATCGTTGCTTGATAAATCGTACCGTCAGAATAAGTAATGACTCCGCTCGTCGCATCGATCCCCTTCCAATCAGGTCCTAAAGCTTTATCAATCGAACGGGCATATATTTCAACAGGCGTTTTACCTTGCATCATCCACATCACGATATCGAGGGCATGAGTCCCAGAAATCACCATTGGCGAAATACGTTCAGGATGGTTGGTGCGCTTATAGTTATCAATCGCCACCAGTCTGTTCATAAAAGCTCTTGAAGTCACTAGTGTCACATCACCAAGTTGACCAGAAGAAACTTTTTCTTTAGCTGCTAGCCAACGCCGGCGAAAACGTTGAGTATAGCCAACAATCGCATCTACCCCAGCCTTCTCAATGGCCGCAAGCACACGTGCTGAATCTGCAAGATCAGTAGCTAATGGTTTTTCAATCAACAGGGAATGGCCACGCTCGGCAGCTTTTAAAATCGGATCGACGTGCAGATGCTCATCGGTAGCAATTATGGTTGCATTGACTTCTGGGCGATTTAATAACTCCTCGTAAGAGTCCGTTACAAAATCCGCTTTAATTTTTTCAGCAACAAATTTCGCTCTCTCAGGATTTTTTTCAGCAATCCCAATCCACCCAACTTGTGCATGACGCGCCGCTACTTCGCCGCGAAATAAACCAACTCTACCTGCCCCAACAATAGCTAAACCAATATTTTTTGCTTGCCGATCACGCATATCACACCCTGCCACTCAATAGATTGAAGAACATTACCCAAAAACCAACACAAATGAATGGTTTAACCGTTTACAGCTTTAAGCATTTCGGTAGGTAGTGGTAAATAAACCGGTTCTCCAGTTTCAGCGGATAAATCAGCAGCCATATACACTTCCATGACCTGACGCGCTTGCTCACCAGTAACAAGCACCTCACGATCCATCGCTACAGCCTCAATAAAGTGGACTGTTTCATAAGCCATTGGACCCGCATAAATGTGATCAACCTGTTCACCAGGCATGGTGGACATTGGCAATTGCATACCATTTTTCATAGTATTTAAAACCACATCCTTATGACTATCATCTACCATTAAGGCACCGTCGGTTCCAACAAATTCGATCCAAGTCGATGAAAAGTTAGGGTATCCAGGAGGCAAGCTCCATCCGCCACCAACCACGAAAGATAAGCCGTTATCCATCGTCACCATGATCCACTGTGTATCAGGAATATCACCACCAGTGCTCTCACGCATCGCACCATAATTGACTTGCGAATAGACTTTAACTGGTTTGGCAGGCTCTAAGCACCAAAACACGAAATCTAAATCGTGGGTTGATTCCATTGCAGCAGGTGAAAGTTTGACGCGACCAGCGATTTTCTTGCCTAGGCTACGAGTAATATGACGACTTACTAAAATACTAACTGGCTTACCAATCGTACCGTCATTGATCGCCTTTTTAACATAGGCATACTTTGGATTAAAACGTTGTGAATAACCAATCGTGAACTTGAGATTTTTTTTCTTAGCTAGCGCAATCAACTCATCCGCTTGCTCGAGTTCAATCGCAATGGGCTTTTCTAGAAAGACGTGCTTACCTGCATTGAGGGCATCTCTTGCCATCGGAAAATGGGTTGTTTCAGGCGTAGCAGAAATAATGACAGCGTCGATGCTATCGTTTTTTAATATATCTTGATAATTAGTAGTAGCTGTTTTAGCTCCTACTAATTGCGCCATTTCATGCAAACGAATCTCATTCGTCTCGGCGATATGAATCTCATTCACTAACGGATTTCTACGCGCAGTTTCTGTTCTGATACCGCCACACCAACCAGTACCAATAACACCAATGTTAATTTGCTTCATTTTTGTCTCCTAATAAATTGAATTTATCTATTTTTTATTGGCTCAAATGCCAATTTATATTTTTTATACTTTACAACAAATTTCAGCAACTTTGAACTTATTTCAAGGTTTCAAGCTTTCTTTACCACCTAAATAGGGTCTTAATGCCGCTGGGATATGGATACTGCCATCGGATTGTTGGTGATTTTCCATCAAGGCCACGAGACATCTACCCACCGCCAATCCTGAGCCATTTAAGGTGTGGATTAATTGAGGTTTTGCTTGGCCAACCTTAAAACGAGCTTGCATCCGCCGCGCTTGAAAATCGCCCATTGTCGAACATGAACTAATTTCACGGTAAGTATTCTGAGAGGGAATCCAGGCTTCTAAATCATAGGTCTTAGCACTACCAAATCCCATATCCCCAGTACAAAGTAAGACTTTTCGATAGGGAATTTCTAATTTTTCTAGAACTGCCTGGGCGTGACCGACCAATTCTTCAAGTGCTGTCAATGAATCATCAGGTTTCACCAACTGTACCAGCTCCACTTTTTCAAATTGGTGTTGACGAATCATTCCCCGTACATCTCTGCCGTGACTGCCAGCTTCTGATCTAAAGCAAGGCGTATGCGCTACAAATTTTTGGGGTAATTGATCTTCGCTAAAGATCACATCACGCGCCATATTCGTAACAGGAACTTCCGCCGTAGGGATTAGGTAGAAGTTTTCAATGCGGGCTTCGCCAGTCTCACCTTCTTCAACACCACCCATTTTGCGGGGAACTTTAAATAAATCTTCCTCAAATTTTGGTAGTTGCCCAGTGCCTCGCATACTCTCTGCATTAACAATAAATGGCACATTGATCTCTTCATACTGATGCTGATCAGTATGTAAGTCCAACATAAATTGGGCTAAAGCGCGATGAATCTTGGCAATTTGGCCTCGTAATATGACAAAGCGAGATCCCGTAATTTTGGTTGCTGACTCAAAATCAAGTCCATACAATGAACCTAAGTCCACATGGTCTTTTACTGGGAAATCAAAGCTTGGCACAACTCCCCAACGAGCAACTTCTAAATTATCATTTTCATCTTTTCCAAGAGGCACACTCTCATCGGGCAAGTTCGGAATACCCATCACAAACTGTTGAATTTGAATTTGCAGTAATTCCAACTGTTCAGAACTAACTTTTAAATCGTCATTAACCTGGTTAGATTGGGCTAGTTCACTCGTTGCATCTTCACCTTTGCCCTTTTTCATACCAATTGCTTTAGCTAGCTGATTTCGTTTAGCTTGCAGCTCTTCGGTCGCGGCTTGTAATTGTTTTCTGACATTTTCTAAATCTGAGAATTTTTCAGTATCTAGTACAAATTTACGTCCAGCTAAGCGCGTGGCAACGAGGTCTATATCTTTACGAAGTAATTGTGAATCAATCATGAATATTTTTTAAATTAAAAATTAGTAGGAAATTATTTAAGGTTGAGGATTTCTGCATTAGGTGGAACTTTGAAACTAAACTCATCATTACTCATCACTTGATTTGTTTTTACTTGAGAGAAGGTAAGTAAGACGGTGTTATCCAAAGCATCTCTTAACTCCATAGCTAGTGGTAAATTATCTTTCATCCCAATCCCAATTTTATTAAAGGGTAAATCATCGCTACCTTTTTTTAGACTCTTAGGAATGAGCTCAACCCAGAAAATACCATTTTTTTCACCAACACTATTGAGCTCAAAGTATTCTTCCAATTGAGTGTTGCCAAATAAAATGGCTACGGGGGTGGTCGCTAAAGCCTTATTTGCGGGGCGATAAGTAACTTGATTTAGATCTTTATCCCACATAATTAATTGCTTACCATCTGAAATTAATTTTTGCTCATAGGGTTTCAAGGTGGTCCAAGTAAACTTACCAGGCCTTACAAAACTAAATTGGCCTGAGAATTGTCGCAATATCTTGGGCTTATTATCTGGCCCTAACTGATTCGCAATTTGTTGCTGTATAAACTCACCGCGGGCGGACTGTACGTTTTTAGTAAATAGCTTGAGCTGATCTACACCGTCGAGCGCAAAGGCGGTATTCACTAGCATTAGAGTGCTTAAAAATAAAAAAGTGGTTTTGAGGTAATTTTTCATAAAAAACTATTAATTTGCACTTTATTTTTAGAGATGATCTGATCTAGGTGCCAAAATTTCTCGAGTGCCAGATCCGGACATTTTCGAAACTAGCCCTGAACGCTCCATATCTTCAAGTAATCTTGCTGCTCGGTTGTAGCCAATTCTTAAATGTCGTTGAACAAGTGAAATGGAGGCGCGTTTATTTTCTAGGACGATTGCTACGGCTTGATCATATAAAGGATCGGATTCCCCACCACTTTCGCCACTAGCACCGTCAACACCCTCATCACTACTACCATCTATGATCTCATCAATATAGTTTGCAGTACTTCTTTCTTTGAGCCAATTGACAACACGTTGTACTTCATCGTCCGATACAAAAGCACCGTGCATACGTTGTGGATGGCCGCTTCCTGGCGGCATAAACAACATATCACCCATACCCAGAAGTGCCTCAGCTCCCTGTTGATCTAGAATCGTACGACTATCAATACGGCTACTGACTTGAAAAGAAAGTCTAGTAGGCACGTTCGCTTTAATTAAACCTGTAATGACGTCAACACTGGGGCGTTGAGTGGCGAGAATCAAATGAATACCTGCTGCTCTGGCTTTTTGTGCTATCCGGGCAATTTGTTCCTCTAACTTTTTACCAACCACCATCATTAAATCGGCTAATTCATCAATGATGATGACAATGGTCGGAGCTTTATGCAAGGGCTCAGGATCATCTGGTGTAAGACTAAAGGGATTAAATAAATGTGTGCCGGCGGCCTCTGCATCGACAATCTTTTTATTAAAACCAGCTAAATTTCTAACCCCAAATTTACTCATCAGCTTATAACGCCGGTCCATTTCTTTTACTGCCCACTGTAAAGCGCTGGAAGCCTGCTTCATATCAGTCACCACAGGTGTTAAAAGATGAGGTATATCCTCATACATCGCCATTTCTAACATTTTGGGGTCAATCAAAATCAGTCGCACTTCATCTGGCTTTGCTTTGAATAGTAACGACAGGATCATGGCATTAATACCTACTGACTTACCAGATCCGGTTGTACCAGCAACCAAACAATGGGGCATTTTAGCTAAATCAGCAACCATCGGCTGACCTGAAATATCTTTCCCTAAGGCTAGGGTTAAGAGCGAGGTGCTACCGTTATAAACTTGTGAGCTCAGAATCTCAGACAGACTAATCATCTGACGTTTTGGATTTGGCACTTCAAGCCCCATACAGGTTTTACCGGCGATAGTCTCTACTACGCGCAAAGCTTGTGTACCCAAGGCTCTGTTAAGGTCTTTGCTTAAGTTTACAATCTGACTACCTTTGACGCCGACAGCGGGCTCTATCTCATACCGAGTAATAACTGGGCCTGGATAAGCGGCAATCACTTTAACCTCAACCCCGAAGTCTTTTAATTTTCGCTCGATTAAGCGAGAGGTAAACTCCAAAGTATCTGCTGAAATCATTTCCTGTCTACCAGGCGCTTCATCCAAGAGTGCTAAAGGTGGTAACTCAGAATCAGGGAGTTCCTCAAAGAGGGTTTTTTGTTTTTCTCGAACAACTCGATCACTGATTTCGATCTTCGCTGTTTGTCGAACAATCTGGATAGGTTCTTCTTCAACATACTTCTCTAGTTCATCTTCTACAAATTCTTCTCTTTCAACGGCTGCAATTTCACCAATTTTGCGATCTTCAACATCTTGTCGCTTATTTTTCAGTCCTAAAAAGGAAACTTCAAGAAACCGACCCAACTTTTCAGAAAAAGATAACCAGGAGAAATGGAAAAATAAAGACAATCCAGAAAAAAAGATAAATAGTAAAAAAAGTGTTGAGCCAGTAAATCCTAAGAGGCCTTGCAAGGGATCACCAATCATTTCGCCCAACACACCTCCTGGATGATTTGGTAGGGGGACTTTTAAACTATGTAACCGAATCGACTCTAATGTGACGCTCGAAAGCAAAGTCATCAAAAAACCAAGCCATCTCACTACTATCGCTTCTTGATAATTTTTTTGGTCTTGTGTCTGAGATTTTTCCTGCTCTTCTTGTAACCATTCAGGATTAGCGATTTTTGTCCAACCTTGAGTAACGCGCCGAGCAAACAAAACCACCCACCAGTAGGCGGATGCCCCAAAAACATACAATATTAAGTCAGAAATATAAGCGCCAGCTTTACCACCAATGTTCTTAATTTCCCCACCAGAATTATTTGACCAGCTAGGGTCTTGTTGATGATAGGAAACCAAAACAAGCAGTAAAGCAATACAGGCAGCTAAGGACAGAAACCATTTGATCTCAATCATTAGCTTTGTAAATTTATCTTTACTTTCGGACGGCGAAGAATAAGACCCCTCACTCAGAGCGGATTTTTTGTTAAGCTTAGGTCTTTGAACAGAATTTTGTCCCATTTTTCCATTGTAAACTGCATCATGTCCTAAAAGCATAAAATCCCTCCATCCAAAAAGATAGGTATTTTTAATTTGCTTCATAGAATCGTGAAAATTATTATTAAATCTAATAAAATATAAAGATGACAGATAAAACAATCAAACACGTAAAGCTCCTAATATTAGGATCAGGTCCTGCAGGTTACACTGCAGCGGTTTATGCAGCCCGAGCAAATTTAAATCCCGTCTTGATTACGGGTATGGCTCAAGGCGGTCAACTTATGACGACGACTGATGTCGAGAATTGGCCTGCTGACCCACTGGGCGTTCAAGGGCCAGAACTGATGCAGCGTTTTCTAGAGCACGCTGAGCGATTCAATACTGAGGTAATCTTTGACCATATTCATACGGCAAAACTGACCGAAAAACCGATTCGCTTAGAGGGTGACTCAGGGATTTACACCTGTGATTCCCTCATTATCTCAACCGGCGCTTCAGCGCAGTATCTAGGTCTTCCTTCTGAAGAGCTTTTTATGGGTAGAGGTGTTTCAGCTTGCGCTACTTGTGATGGTTTCTTCTATAAAAATCAAGAGGTTTGTGTCATCGGTGGCGGTAATACCGCTGTCGAAGAGGCCCTTTATTTAACTAGTATTGCTAAAAAAGTAACTGTCATTCATCGTCGAGATAAGTTTCGCGCAGAGCCGATTTTGATTGATCGTTTGATGGCTAAAGTTGCTGAAGGTAAAGCTGAAATTAAATGGCATAGTCAAATTGATGAAGTTTTAGGTGACCAGTCCGGTGTAACTGGGGTGCGAATTGTAAAATCAGACGGTTCTAAAGAGGATATCTCCCTACATGGTATTTTCGTTGCTATCGGCCATAAGCCGAACACGGATATTTTTGCAGGCCAACTTGAAATGGCAAACGGCTATATCCAAACATTAAGCGGTACTTCTGGCAACGCTACAGCCACGAATATTCCTGGTGTTTTTGCTGCTGGTGATGTTCAAGATCATATTTATCGTCAGGCAATCACGAGTGCGGGGACTGGCTGTATGGCAGCCCTTGATGCGCAAAGATATCTTGAGTCTATTGCTTAATTTAATGCAGCACTAATCTTTTCATTGCTTTCTTAAGACGTCACCCTTCTAGCCATTAACATGCTTCAGTTAGAATAGTGACGTCAATTATCAACTTCCTAGCCATTCGGAGAATTCATGAGTTTAAATCTAGTTACAGCAGGTAAAAATGTTCCAGAAAAATTT
>CAISYI010000156.1 GCA_903889595.1 uncultured beta proteobacterium | reverse complement strand
TGCCAAAGTTCAGCCGTATACATGGGCTGACTACACTGCTGGCTTGACACCTGTTGGCGGAGTTTATCCTGATGCTGCTAATAAGATGATGAGTGATACCCAATTAAGCTGGTTGACAGGAAACATTGCCAGTTCAACGACAGCATGGCAAATTATGGGCAATCAAGACATTATGGCCAAACTTTGGTATCCAGCTCCAGTAGTATTAGCGAACGCTCAGGGAGCTGCTGCTTTTGGAACTGCGGTTACTAATTATTTGACACTTAAAGCTGGTAATCCTGCAAATACAGCGAATGTGCCAAAGATTCCAATCAATATGGATTCATGGGACGGCTATCCTATCAACCGCGAAACACTCTTACAAACCGTTCGTGGTAGTGGTAAAAAACTAGTTGTTCTCTCGGGTGACTCACACAATGCTTGGTTTAACGATCTCCGTACTTTGGACGGCGTCAACAAGGTTGGAGTTGAGTTTGCAACTTCATCCGTGACAGCTCCTGGTTACGAAAGTGCTGGCTTGGGCGGTCTTGCTCCATTCATTGATGGTAGTGGTGTAGCAGCTGGTGCTAACGGCACTAGAGCTGGACTGTTAGATGATGTGAATTACGTCGACACTGTTAAACGCGGTTATTTACTCATGACAGTAACAGCAAGCAGCATTAAAGGTGAATTCGTATTCGTTAACAACATTCGTACTAAAACTTACACGACTTCAATTGGTAAGACCGTTACAGTTGCAGCGAATACTTTAGCGACAACCTACGCTTGATGATTCAAATGTAAAAAACGCCTGGTAATCAAATACCAGGCGTTTTTTTATTCCTTTTAAAGCGTAAAAATCTAACTTACTAACTCAAAGGTTTTACCAAGCAGGATTCAGTCCGTACTTTTTAATAATCGGAACTGCTTTAGGTGTTCTTAAGAAGTCCATCCATGCCAATACTAAGTCTTTACTCTTAGGACTATCCATCAATACAAATGAAAAAATGGTTGTACTGTTTAGTTCTGCAGGTAATGGTCCAGCATAATCTATTTTCGGCACGGATAATATTTCTGGAATTTGTTGTAGGGCAATCTCAATTTCACCACGCTCGACTAATGCCCCGACTGGTTCCCCTTGAACAATTTTCAATTTTGGTTTTAAGGCCTCTGCGATACCCATTCTTTCAAATAAAGCAGCTAAATAAACGCCACTCGGGCCCGTTGAATAACCAACGGATTTGGCATTAAGTAGCGCTTCTTTAGTGGATTGTGCAGTACTTAAATCAGGCTTTTTGGATCCTTTCGGAATTCCTACACCGATAGCTGACTTCACATAATCTTGTCTTGTACCATTCAGAAGTTTGCCTTCTTTCATGAGTTGTTCAACGTTAGTTGAAGACATAATTACTAAGTCGAATTTTTCACCAGCTTTTAGGCGATTCATTATTTCGACGGTTGGTAACCAAAGCGTATTAATTTTTTTTCCCGTAATTTTTTCAAACTCCGGTTGCATCTCTAAGTATGCGTCTTTGAACGCAACTGATGCCATCACATTCAGATCAGCAGCCATGATTGTTTGCGAAATAGTTCCAAACAAACAAAAACTCAAGACACTTAATAATTTGAAAATTCGATGCGACATATTGATCTCCCATATATTTATAAATTGAACGCTTTATTAATGTCCTACATGTAATGCATTTAAAAGTCTTGAAACCATGTTGTAAGCAGCTATCGTGGTCACAACTTCCAACACTTCTTGATCGTTGTAACTGGCACGAATAGGTGCAAACACCTCATCAGGAACCTGGATTTGTAATGTCATCTCTTCCGTTAAGCGAAGAACGGCCATTTCTAGATCTGAAAAAATAGGAGTAATTTGTGCAAAAGTTGGTGCCTTTAGAGCTTCGAGTTGTTCGTTAGTTACTCCAGCTTTTAAGGCATGTGGCACATGAGCATCAAACTCATAAGGTGCACGGTTAATAATGGCAACTCGCAAAATAATCATTTCACGGATTGACGCAGGTAATGAGTTTTTGTTACGAATTGC
Source organism: uncultured beta proteobacterium (assembly GCA_903889595.1). Lineage (GTDB taxonomy): Bacteria > Pseudomonadota > Gammaproteobacteria > Burkholderiales > Burkholderiaceae > Polynucleobacter. Next base: position 19,157 of record CAISYI010000156.1, on the reverse strand, counting down.
AGTTAATAAAGTCTCCCAACCATGCGCAATCGCTGGACTATTGAGTAAAGTTTGGTACAAAGGCGAGATTCTGCCTCTTTCTTTTAAGATATTCGCTTCGATTTCAGCTAGTTCAGGACGACTACCTGGTTCGACTGGGGAGATTCTTTTTTGCATGTTTAAAACCTTCTAAGTTCATACTTCTTATTAAAAGTAACCACTCACTCAAATATGGTTACTCTGGCTTAATATTTTTCGCTTTAATCAATTTAGTCCATTTAGCGATGTCAGATTTCAGAATACTATCGAGTTCTTCAGGGCTTGAACCCACAGGTTCTGCACCAGAAGCTAATAGCTTTGATTTAGTCGCCTCATTGGCTAATGCTTTTTTCATTGCAGCATTGATTCTATCTATTTCTGCTTTGGGAGTGCCAGCTTTGGCAAATAAAGCATACCAATTGTTAGAGTCCACACCAGGTATACCCAACTCTGCGAACGTTTTTACGTCTGGCAAAACGCTACTGCGCTTCGGAGCGGCAATACCAATTACTTTTAACTTACCAGATTTGATATAAGAAATTAAACCCGGTATATCGCCAAAGAAACCGTCTACATGTCCGCCCATTACATCGGTAATTGCGGGAGCAGCACCTTTATAAGGTATGTGTAAGAAACGTCCCTTAGTGGAGTCAGCTAACTGCTCCATCGCTAAATGGGGCACACTGCCTGTACCAGATGATGCCATTGTCACGTCGCGTTGCTTAGCTAGCGCCACGAATTCCACACCATTATTGGCAGGGCTAGCTGGATTAACGACAAGTGCTTCAACGTTATTCACCACCAAAGAAATAGCCGCCAAATCTTTCAGGGGATTGTAGGATAGTTTTTCGTATAAGCCAGGATTAATTGCAACAGCTCCGGCACTAGTAAACCAGAGTACTTTGCCATCAGCCGGGTTAGCTCCTATATATTCGGCTGCAATAGCACCATTGGCACCAGGTTTATTTTCAACGATGATTTGAACTCCAAGCTCTTTACCTAAGGGCTCTGCAATCGTTCGCGCCACAAAGTCCACTGGTCCGCCTGGGGGGAAAGCAACTAACATCTTAATCGAATTTGATTGGGCAAAAGCCGTTGATAAGCTCAGGGCCAAACTACATAAACCTAATTGAACAATTTTTTTATTAAACATTATTTTTCCTTTAATCACAACGAGCGGACATCCCGCCATCAATCACAATTTCTGTGCCTGTAATAAACCTTGATTCTTCTGAAGCCAAAAATACTGCGGCATTGGCAGTATCACGGCCATCACCCATAAAAGGTAAAGGGATTCTAGACTGACGCTGTGCAAGGAGGGCTTGAACATCACCACCGGCTCTTTGACCTGCTAATCGTGTTTCTACCATTGGTGTATGCAATTGACCGGGAACGATAGTATTAACTCGAATATTTTGTTTAGCGTATTGAACTGCGACTACTTTCGATAGTTGAATTACTCCAGCCTTGGTTGCAGCATAGGCAACCTGCGCTGCTCCTGTCCAACGCATACCAGAAGTAGAAGCCATATTAATAATGGATCCTGAATTTGCAGCAACCATGTGTGGCAATACATATTTACAAGTTAAAAAGACACTCTTTAAGTTGTAATCTACCTGCGTATCCCAAACATCCTCGGGCATTTCGACAGGACCGCCTTTTGCTGAACCACCAACGTTATTCATCAAGATGTCAATCTTGCCGTAAGTGGCGATACATTCCTTTACCATCTGCTCGATTGAAGCAGACTTTAAAATATCAACAATCCCTGTCTTGATTCTTGGCGCTAAGTCACCCGCTAATTTTAAGGTCTCGTCTAATCTAGATTGATCTATATCCGTTGCAAAAACTAAAGCGCCCTCCTCTGCAAATCGGATCGCGCTAGCACGACCATTGCCCCAACCAGGCCCTACTGAACCTGCGCCAGTAATTAATGCCACTTTGCCTGCTAATCTTCCTGTACTCATTATTTTTTCTTTTAAAGTTAATTTAGATTGGATCTTATTGGGTCACGATTCTTTTAAATAGAAGCGCTAAACCCATAAAACTGCTCTGGATTTTTTACCATTATATGCTCGATTTTTTCTGCATTATCAGCAATCCGTGCGATAGAGTTCACAAGGACTCCGTCGTCTGGAATGTGGTGGTGATTAGGGTGTGGCCAATCCGTTCCCCAAACACAACGCTCAGTAAACTCATCCACTAAAGTCTTGGCAAAAGGGATACCGTCTTCGTATGGAGGAATTTTTGAGATGCGGTCTAGGCCACTTACCTTAACGTGAAATTTCGGATCTTTTAAGAGCTGCATTAAACCTTGGAAATCGGGATGATTGACACCAAGACTTGCATCGACTCTACCCATATGATCAATCATGACTGGTACTGCTGATTTTTTTAACTCACTGCTTAAAGAATGAACCAAGCTTGGTTCAAAATGAATTTGCAAGTGCATCCCTAAAGGTTCAAGACGATGCGTTAATGCCAGAATATCTTCCATCGAATCTTTAGTTTTTAAGTGCGCCATAAAATTAAATCGAATGCCTCGAAAACCTTGCTCAAAAAGTTTCTTTAGCTCTTCAGTACCAATCACTGCTGGTGCTAAAGCTACGCCTAAATATTCACTTGGTCTGGCTGCAATGGCGTCAGCGGTTGCAGAATTATCATAGCCATGAAACGCTGTTTGCACAATCACTCCTCGACCGATTCCGAGTCGACGATGTAAATCAAAGAGTTGGTCTTTCGTGGCATCCACTGGTGTGAAATTGCGCGTCTCAATATATGGGAAAACATTTGCTGGGCCAAAGATGTGAAAATGGGAGTCGCAGGCAAGTGCTGGTAATTTTAAGTCTACTGGTGAAATGTCATCTAAGTAGGTTTTAATTAATTCTGTCATGGTATTGATTCGTCCGTTGAGTTAATTAAGATAAATAGGTTTGAATACGCTGCAACATCTCCTGCGCATCATTTAAGCCATTCATTCTTGAAGCACCTCCTAAGTGCGGTGTTACTAACACTTGAGAAAATTGTAATAAAGGGTCATCCTCTGCCGCTGGCTCTTGTCGCATGACATCGAGTCCTACCCCTGCGATATGACCCGTTTGCAAAACTTCAATCAAATCTTTTTCGTTAACAATTTGAGCGCGAGAAGTATTGATTAAAAAAGAACCGCTAGGCATCAACTCTAAAAGCTTTTTATTAACCAGCCCAGTTGTTTCTTCGTTAAAAGGAATGTGAACACTTACAAAGTCATTTTCTGCAAATAACTTTTCCAAACTCAAGTACTTTAAACGCAAACCTTCTTCTAATGAGATCGGTAAACGTGATCTCTTATGATAGGAAACCTGCACCCCAAAAGCATTTGCCAAGGGCGCTACTTCATAACCGATTTCACCCAAACCAAGAAGTCCTAAACGCATCCCTGAAATCGTTTTTAACTGGGGAATACGGCCAAAATTAGCGCCTGCTGTATGTCTCTTGTCATAAGGACGGATGGGATAACCAGCTTGCGCTAATCGATCGGTAGTGACCAGTCCAGTAATCAGCGGCATTCTCTTTGCCATTGATAACAGTAAGGTCATCGTATGTTCAGCCATCGCAATATTAGTTCTTCTTCTTAGCGTCAAGACTTCAATCCCGCGCGTAGTGCAGGCTTTAGCGTCAACGTTAAAGTGTAATTGGCCAAAATTTTGCACGATCTTGAGACGCTTTGCTAAATCTAACTCAGCCACTCCAACATTAGAACTCTCAACAATCAAAATATCCGTATCCGGCAAATGACTATGCATTTCTTCTTCAGTTTGAAACAAGACAATTTGCGCTGGATATAGTTTTGGTAAAAGAGTTCTTGTTTGCTCTAACCACCCCAGAAAGTCAGATTGATCCGTAGAATTAAAATCCGCGAAGGCTGCAATTCGTTCAGCAGAACAACTTGGATCTAAGAGAACCTGCATTAAACGCAAAATCCGGTCCTCTTCAACTAATATTTTAAGCATCACTTAACCTTTATTTTTGATCTCTAACAATTTCATCCAGTCCCGAAGTTTCGTCTGCGGTTGATGAATGCCATCTAATATCTCTTGAATTTGACTCGCATCACAATATAAGCCTAAACAATCTTGAAATTTATTTTGCAGCTCTATGCTACTCGCAGGATTTTTTGGTGAACCCTTGTGGATGGGGACAGTTTCACTAATGACTCGACCATCATGCAAGTGCATGGTGATTGTTACCGGTTGATCAAAAGGTGCTTTGCGAACTGCAGGAATATCTTCTGATAAATGCGCTGGCACTACTACTTCGATCCGCTCTATCAATTCTTTCACAGTAGGTCGTGTGACAGCTTCATCCGTGAAAGAATTTAAAACAGGTCGCTCGTCGACAAGGCTAGTAGCAATGCAATACTCTAAGGAAGCTTTTGCTTGTAGGCCATTCACTGGACGTGTATGAATGAGGGTTCTTGGATACAGAAAACTCACTTCTGCCACGATTTTTTTCACATCGCTAAGTTTAACGCCGAACTTTTCTTTTAAGAGTAATACGCCGTCAACTGCAAAAAGCGGCGGACGACCACAAGGATATAACTTAAAGGTTGGACCAGGTTTTACTATAAAAAATGGTACTCCCCACTCTGGTAAGTTATCTTTTAATAAATCATTATTCCAATCTTTAGCAAAGACATCGCCAAAGCTCATTTTTCCGTCAAATATTTCAGGATCCCCAGTAAAACCTAACTTAGCTAATTGAGCGGCTTTGAGGCCATTGCTTGCAGCAATACCACTATGCATCGACATCGTCATCGTGCCAAAGTTACGGCGAACACCACTTGCTTGGGATGCATTAATTCCAAAGGCGTACGCCATTTGCTCGGGAGTTAACTTTAATAAATAACCTGCTGCAGCAACCGCAGCTAGACTACCTTGTGTGCAAGTAGCATGCCAGCCATTTTCATAATGTGTTGGATTTAAGATGGTACCGAAACGACATTCCACTTCGTAACCGATGACAAAAGCTTTGAGGGCTTCCTCGATACTTGCATCAGCTATTTCAGCTGCTGCTAAAACAGCTGGTAATAAAGGCCCTGAGGGATGGCCGCGCATTTCGGCTTGATTATCGTCAAAAAGTTGCAGACTAATCATCGTGCCATTAATGAGTGCGATATCAGCCGCTCTACCAGACTTGCCGTAACCAATTAGAGTGCAATCAGCCTGACCAGCAGCGCCTTCAAGATACAGTGATTTGAGGATTTCAATTGGTTTTTCTTGATAGGCAGTATAGGCACAGGCAATACTATCAATCATGCAATTTTTTGCAGCTTCGAGTTCGACACTAGTTATTTTAGATGGTAGTACTTCTAGGCATTGTCTTACAAGTTCTTGAGTAATTGTCATTTTGGATATTTATTTAGTTTGCTTGAATATTGCTTGATTTGACGACTTTGGACCAACGATCCACCTCGCGTTTTACAAACTGAGCAAATTGCTCAGGGGTTTGATTAGGTACTGGTTCAAAACCAGATTTAAATAAATTCTTTTTCACATCTGGTGACTGCAAAATGGCTTGCACATCTTGGCTAATCTGTTGTACCAGCTCTTTAGGAGTTCCAGCTGGTGCAAAAAGGCCGTACCAATTACCTAGCTCAAAACCTGGTAGGGATTTAGCAATCGGGGGCACGTTTGGCAAGATTGCAATATTCTCAGAACTCGTAACACCTAGAGCAATGAGTTTGCCTGACTGAATGTATGGCAGAGCCCCTGTAGTACCTGACATAAATGCTTGGATTTGATTACTCATTAAATCTGTTAACGCTGGTGAAGCACCCTTATAGGGTACATGTAACATTTTTAAGCCAGCTGTTTGATTTAATAATTCCATCGATAAATGGCTAGCAGTACCAACACCTGCTGAACCAAAATTCATCTGCCCAGGATTCGCTTTGACCAACTGAATAAATTCTTGTAAGTTTTTAACCCCAAGGCTGGGTGACACAACTAATACATTAGAAGAATTAGCAACAAGTGCGATAGGACTTAAATCTTTTAAAGGATCAAACTTTAGATTATTTAAACTTGGATTTACCGCTACCACTCCCATCGAGGTTAAAAGTAGGGTGTAACCATCTGCTGGAGCTTTAACCACCATTTCAGCACCAATACTGCCATTTGCACCTGAGCGATTATCGTTAATGACTGACTCACCCCATTTGGTAGATAAATAATGAGAAAGTTCTCTTGCTACCAAATCAGCCGGTCCAGCTGGTGCATGAGGAATCACGAATCGAACTGTTCGATTTGGATAGTTATCCTTTGCCTGGACATTGCCAATTGTTATTGCAAAGGCGCTTAAATAAGCGCAAATAATAACTATTACCCTCTTTAAATGAGTATTACTCAAAAGCACATCTCCTATGTTTATTAATTACTTTACTATTTAAGGCTTTGGCTCTTGGCCTTGGTGTTCTATCAAATCTTTTAAATCCATTTTTCGAAGGGTTGGAGCAAAAAAATAAGTTACCCCAGCCACCACAACTGTTACTGCGCCACCAAAGGCAATCGAAGGAATTAGACCCATTAGACTTGCGGCCATTCCAGACTCTAAAGCACCTAACTCATTCGATGAACCCACAAAAATTCCATTAATCGCACTCACTCGACCGCGCATTTGATCAGGCGTTGTTAACTGAAATACCGCGGAGCGTACCACTACTGAAATAGAATCAAAAAATCCTGTCAGGAATAAGAATAAAACACTGAGAAAAAGAGTTTCACTCAGACTAAAACCAATAATCGAAACTCCAAAACCTGCCACTGCGACGATCATATATTTACCGGAATGTTTTAAAATCGGATGACGTGCAAGGTAAATGCCCGTTAACATGGAGCCAATTGCTGGTGCAGCGCGTAAAATACCCAGAGCCTCTGGTCCAGCATGGAGTACTTCTTTTACAAAAGCCGGCAACATCGATACGGCGCCACCAAAGAGGACAGCCATCATATCTAGCGACATCGTAGTTAATAGTAAATGGTGGTTTTTTACATAACTTAGGCCAATTTTTAAGCTTTTAAAAAATTGATTTTTATGTTCCATGCTGACATGTTTCTTCTCATCAATCAACACGATGGCATACATGCCAAAAACAGCAACAATACCAGAAGTAAAATACGTCCACTCCAGCCCAATTAATCCAATCAAAATACCAGCTATGGCTGGACCACTCACAACACAGGCTTGAAACGCGGAAGATGCGTAGGCAGAGTATTTAGGGGTTTCTTCGCGTGGGATTAACTCACCAAACAGTGACTGATAAGAAGGTCGTAATAAAGCTCTACCAACCCCTAAAAATGCAACCCCAAGATAAATTAGGGCAGTCGCAGGTTGTAAATAATCCATTGCAACAAACATCAGAAATATACCAACGATAACGTGCAAGAGACAGGCTAAAAAAGCAATCAGTTTACGAGAATAATAATCAACTGCATGGCCTGCATAGAGAGCAAATAAAAAATAAGGTACGAGTTCAGCAAGGCCAACTAGTCCGAGAGAAACTACATCATTAGTAATTTCAAAGATATGCCACCCTACTGCTACCATCATCATTTGATAACTGATAGTGGAGGCGATACGATAGATTAATAAGTCTCTAAATGTTTTATTGGTTGATTTTTGTGATTGCATACGAGCATTTTAAGCGAAGCTCAATGTCTTATTGAACTTCGCTATTTTACAGTTGACATTCTTCAAACGTTTACAAGAATATTTTGATTCAATTTGAAAGCGATTAATGAGATGTAACAACTTCTGAGGCATCAGGTTTACCATCATTTGTATCATCTTTTGGTTGAGCGTGATGGTCTGCTGCTAAAAAATAATACATGGCAGGCACGATAAACAAGGTAAATAATGTACCAATTGCTAGGCCAGTAAAGATGACTTTACCCATCGAACTAGTACCAGCGGCTCCAGCTCCTGAAGCCAAAACCAACGGAATTACACCGAATACCATAGCTGCAGTTGTCATTAAAATCGGTCTGAGACGAATACTAGTTGCTTCAATAATGGCCTCTAGTTTTGAACGCCCGTCCGCTTGTAAGTGGTTAGCAAAGTCTACAATTAAAATACCGTGTTTACTGATTAGTCCGACTAAAGTTACCAGACCAACCTTGGTATAAATATTAATTGACGTCCAACCTAAGTTGATGAAAATTAAAGCACCAAAAATTGCCATCGGCACAGAAACTAAAACAACAATCGGGTCACGGAAACTATTGTACTGAGCAGCAAGAACTAGGAAAACAATCGCAATAGAGAAAAGCATAATACCGACAAACCCGCCAGACTCCTGAACTGATTGGCGCGTCGGACCAGAGTAATCAACTGAATAGCCTGTTGGAGCTACCTCGTAAATTGCTTTAGTAACAAAATCAATCACTTCACCTTCAGAAACGGTTGGTAAAAATGCTCCAACAATTTGCGCTGAATTAAGCTGCTGAAAGTGATTAATTGAACTAGGAATGACCTTATGAGAAATCTTAGCAATACTTCTAACTTGGATTAAATCACCTTTGGGTGTGCGGATAGTTTGATTCAAAATCTGATCGGTGTTCAAACGGTTAACCTGTAAAACCTGTGGAATCACCCGATAAGAACGACCGGCGGAAGCGAAATAATTGACATAACCCCCTGACATTGCAATAGATAATTCATTTGCAACGTCCTGTTGGGTCATACCCAAAGCAGCAATTTTATCTTTGTCTACTTCTAAAATATCTTGAGGTTTATTAATTTTTAAATCACTATCAACGAAGAAGAACAGTCCACTTTTATATAGTTTTTCGACTACCTTGAGTGTGACTTCATTTAAGTTCTCAAAAGGCTCTGTTGTTTTGATAATCATCTGTAATGGCGCACCTGTTGCTCCTGGAAGAGCTGGCATATGGAAGGCCTGAGCTCTAATACCGGCAACATTTGCGAATTTTTGCTGAAGCTCTTTCTGGACAGTAAGAGAATCTTTTGACCGCTCATCCCAATCTTTTAAAAGTACCCCACCAAAACCACTATTGGCAAATGTTAACTGGAACATTTGCTCAAATTCTTTTTCTTTTGAGGAAATTTCAAACAATTGATTAGCGTAGGTTTGCATTTGGTTAACGGTTGCATTTGGCGGCCCTGTCATACTCAAATAAATTAAACCACGGTCTTCAGTAGGTGCTAATTCAGTTTTCGAGGTCGAAAATAAATAGCCTAAAGAAAGTAGAATTAACGCACCTAAAATCACTAAAACTTGCCAAGTCGTAAGTAAACTTCTTAAACGAACCCGAAAGCCATTTTCTAACTTTAAGAAAAGACCATCAATCGTTCTTAAGAATTTACTAGGATTGTGATCATGCTTGAGTAACCTAGAACACATCATGGGTGATAAGGTCAGAGCGACAATCCCAGAAACCACCACGGATCCTGCTAGGGTAAAGACGAACTCGGAAAACAGTGCACCAGTGATCCCTTTTTGAAAGCCAATCGGAATAAATACCACCACGAGTACGATGGTCATAGCAAAAATAGGGACGCCTAACTCTCGTGCAGATAAGAGAGCTGCCTCCATGGGTGATTTGCCTTCTTTCAAATGGCGGTCTACGTTTTCCACCACAATAATCGCATCATCGACCACTAAACCAATCGCAAGTACGAAGGCGAGTAAGGTGAGTAAATTTAAAGAATAGCCAAGCGTCGACATCACAATAAATGTGCCAATTAATGAAAGTGGCATTGCAACAATCGGAATAATAATTGCTCTGAAACTACCCATAAACAAGAAAATGACGACAGTAACAATCACGAGCGCTTCAATAATCGTGTGTTCTACTTGTTTAATCGATGCAATAATTGACTTCGTTGAGTCATAGACAATTTGACCCTTGACACCTTCTGGAAGATCTTTGACTAGCCCTGGGAATACTGCCCGAACATTTTTTGCAACATCGAGAACGTTTGCAGTTGGTGCCGCGTTGATACCAATAAAAATAGATTGTTTACCACTAAACTGCACATTAATACTGTAATCTTCAGAACCTAAGGATACCGTAGCAATTTGATTGAGACGCACAATATCACTGCCATTAGCTTTGATGACAAGTGAATTAAAGTCCTCAAGCTTTTGCAAATCGGTATTTGCTTTTAAATCGATACTCACCATATCACCCTTGGTGGTACCAACGGCTGACAAATAGTTGTTGCTTGATAATGCCTTATAAACATCAGTAGCACTAACATTTAAACCAGCCATCTTATCTTGATCTAACCAAGCCCTGATCGCAAATTTCCGACCACCCAAGATTTCAGCATTTTGTACACCTTCAACAGCATCCAACTTTGGCTTTACAACGCGAAGTAAATAATCCGTTAAGCTGTTTGCTTCAAAATTTTCACTATTAAAACCCATATACATAGCAGCCAGGGATTGCCCTGTTTTAATATCCATTACTGAAGATTGCGCTTGTGGGGGTAATTGATTCTTGACTGACGTAATCTTGGTTGTAATATTTGCTAATGCGGCGTTCGCATCATAGTTCAACTTTAAGGTTGCAATAATGGTTGATAAGCCATTAACACTCGTAGAAGATAAAAAATCAATCCCTTGAACCTGGGCAATCGCACCCTCTAAAGGCTGGGTAATAAAGCCTGCAATCGTTTGTGGATCTGCACCATAGTATGCAGTAGTGATTGTAATAGTTGAGTTCTGAGTTCTTGGATATTCACTAAATGGTAAGCTAGTAAATGACTTATAACCTAACAAGATAATCAAAAAAGTTACCACTAAAGCCATTACTGGTTTTTTAATAAAAACGTCGGTGAAATTCATGCGAAATCTCTTTTCTTACAATTCAACAATTTAGCAAAATAACAAAGCATTATTTTTCCTGCGGAGTTGGGTTGATATTATTTGCAGGTATTACGCTGTTATTAATGATTAGCGGCGTTCCAGAGTTTAATTTCAACTGACCTGATGTAACGACCTCGTCTCCTTCAGTAAGTCCACTCAAGATAGCAACTTGATCGCCACGCGATGGACCAGTAGTAACTAACACTTGTTGTGCGATGAGTTTCGGTCCAGTATCTTTAGCATCTTTGTCTTTCGTGGCATCGCTTGCCTGAGTTGCCTCGGCGCGCTTCACCACAAAAACCATTGACCCGTAAGGGTTATAAGCAATTGAAGAATTAGGAATTGTTAAGTATTTAATTTTTTCTCCAGATTCAATTTGAACCGTAGTAAACATACCTGGGAAAAGTTTTTTATCGGCGTTGCTAACTAAAGCTTCAATTTGAATGTTTCTAGAGTTTGGATCCACTTTTGGGCTTATTGCAGTTATCTTTCCAGTGAAGGCTTTATTAATTCCCTCCGCTTTCACATTGATAACTTGTCCAACTTTGATGCTTTCTGAAGTGGTTTGGGACATTGTAAAGTCAATAAAGACGGGATCAACTGTTTGAATCGTAAAGAGTTTATCGCCCGTATTGATGTATTGACCCGGATTAATTGAAACAATACCCACTTTGCCACTAAATGGCGCGCGTAAGTTCTTCTTCTCAACCAGTGCATTTTGTTGTGCAACTTGCGCTAATTTTGCTTTGTAGTCTGCTTGGCTCGTATCGTAGGCATTTTTACTAATCGCATTAATTTCTAACTGGGCACGGTCACGCTCATTGATCACTCTCGATAACTCAGCTTGGGCTTGAAGCGCTTGTAATTGGGCACGGTCGGCGTCTTGTGAAAGTTCAATCAGTAAATCGCCTTTTTTAACTTCTTGACCAGACTTAACTAACACCTGTTTCACTAATCCAGTTACCTCTGTACCCAACTCTACACCGCGAAACGCTCTCACATTTCCAACCGTATTCAATTGAGGTTGCCAAACTAAAGACTCTGCTTTGGTCGTACTCACCGTCTGAGGAGGAATACCCGCTCCAGCAATGTATTTTTTTATCATAATGCCTTTAAATACGTTAAAGGCAATAATTAGGCCCATCAAAACAGCAATGCTTACCAGCATAATGATCATTCTTTTACGCATTGGTGACTTTGGTAGGTTTTTTGAACTAGTGTCAGTCTTAGGAGTAGTCATATTCATCATCATTTCACTTCATTAATTGCGTTTGAGAAATTTGGGCATCAGTTTGCCCCTTAACACGTAAGGATGCTGGCTCTGAGCGATCCCACCAACCACCACCTAAGGAAGCATAGAGCGCTGCAGAATAGGCGAAACGATCGGCTTGAGCATTAATTAAATTAATTTTTGCTTGTTGATATTGCGTTTGAGAGGTTAATACTGCCAAGTAATTAGCTGTACCAAAACGATATTGCTGCTCTACTAAGCGCAGATTAATACCCGCATTTTTTTCAGCAGCCGCGGTTGCTTGTAAATTTCTTGATGAAACTTCTAAAGCTTTGAGGGCATTTGACACCTCTGTGAAAGCATTAATGACGACAGCTTCATAGTTCAGTGCAGCTTGTTCATAATTGGCCTTTGCAGCTCTTCGAGCAGCAACTAAAGCGCCCCCTTGAAAGAGTGGCTGGGTAAGTCCAGCACCAAGTGTCCAAAGAGTAGCTTGAGGACCAAACAGCATATCGCTCAACAAGGCACTGGTACCCAGACCTGCTGTTAAATTGATTTGGGGTAACAAATTGGCTGTAGCCACACCGAATTGTGCATTAGTCGACTTCACCAAAGCTTCTGCTGCCAGAATATCAGGACGTTGAGCAACTAAGTTAGACGGCACTAAATCTGGGATCTGCTTTGGTAACTGTAGACTTTTTAAATCTAACTGTTTTGCCGTAACGCTACCGGGGTAGCCTCCCATTAAAGCTGCTAACTGGTTTTGCGTAATCGCTAAATTCTTTTCAAAACCTAATAATTGACTTTGGGTGTTTGCTACTAAAGTATTTTGTGAACTAACATCGATTTGCGAGACAGCGCCAATTTCAAACTGTTTGCCGACTAACTTAGCAAAATCTTGTTGTGACTGTAATATTTTTGATAGGGCTTCATACTGCTCTCGTTGAGACGCCTCACGAATGGCAGTAGCGACGACATTAGAGGTCAAACTGAGATAAGCACCTTCTAGTTGAAACTTTTGGTAATCAGCTTGAGCTCTTGCACTTTCTATTTGACGACGAACTCCACCGGTCAAATCAAGCCGATAACTGACATTAACCCCAGCACCGTATAGGTTGTAGGTAGTGTTATTACCCGTAGTTTGACCATAAGTAGCCGGCGGATAGGAGTTACGAGAAATGTTACCCGTTGCTGAGATGGTAGGAAATAACGCTCCGTACTGGGCGTTAGCGTTTTCTTGAGCCGCTAAAAGACTTCGGTCTGCAGCAGCTAAGCTTGGATTTTTTTCTAAGGCGACTTGAACTAACTGATTTAAAGCATCTGATTGGAACTCACTCCACCACTGTGTCGGAACTGCAATTTTAGGCTCAATCCGTTGTGCTGAACCGCCAGCAGTTTCAGGAACAGTGGTTAATTCACGTGCAGTTGCTTTGGCATCTAAGGAAGAAAAACTAGGTAAAGCAGGCGACTTATAGTCTGGACCGGCAGCACAAGCACTGAGTAGCACTGTTACCGTACCCAAAATGGCTGTCGACCTAACAGAAATAACAGTTTTTTTGATCATGAATGGTGTATGGTTTTTTAAGTATTGCAATGAAATTAAACGTCATCATATCATTTTGAAGTGAAATCTGATGGAGCCTAAGTTATTTTGAGCTCTTCTTATCCATAGTACTAGGGTTTAATTTTTTTATCGGATTTTTTGTTACGTTATTACCCACTTCAACTAAATCTTCTTCTAATTGGGTCAAAATTTTGCTAAGTGCTATTTCTTGAGCTTTTAAAATATCTTTACTATCAACTCGATTAGAAATTTGCTCTGTCGCTGTATAGGTTTTTCTGAGTAAAACGGGATTGTTAGAGTCCAGGTTTGTCGTTAATAAATAATTAATCCGTATGACTACTTTGGGATCTTTACGAATATCAACAAACAACTCCTCCACGTTCCCTTGTAAAACATAATTGGCAAACAAATTATTGTTATTGGTATTCACGAATTGAAAGATTCCAGACTGCTCTAACCACTGACGAGTGGCATTCGTGATCATTTCACCTGGTATCGAAATATATTCGTTATAAAAATCTTTCTGAAATCTTGCATCGTCGACCATAAAGACCCAAGATTTGGTATCAAATGGCGAAACAACCGAAATATTGCCCTGAGTTATCCAGAAGTTAGCTTTTGTAGTACTCACATCTGCTGAGCGGGTGGGCATTAAACGCCACTGCTTTACTTCATCGGTCGGCTTGGTGATACTACAAGCACTTAGCACTAAAACAGTGCAGCACAATATGAGTTTGATTATTTTCATTTAGATGTGTCACCTACAGAATTAACATTTGACGGTATTTGAATTTTTGCTGGTACGGGTCCTAAAATCGCACCCGATGGATTTCTGCTCAATTGGCGGGATAAGTCGTTGAGTTGTTCCGCCATGATTTTGAGTTGGTTCAATGTCATTTGCGTATCGTTATCGCCACTACTTAAGCGATTTCGGACTAATAGCGCAGAGTCTGCGGTATTTTTAATCACATTAGCCAACTCTGGACTATTAGATAACTTATTTACGCTCAGTAATAATTGATCAAGTTCAGTAACGGTAGCTATTAAACCTGGATTCTTTTTATTGTCGCCAGCAATTAATAAATTCATATTACTAATTAATGTTTCTAATTGCTTCTTAGTTTCATCCAAATTAAGGTCATCGACTGCATTAATCGCTTTTTGAACTGCGCCAATTACTATATCTGTTTGGGATGGTATGGATGGAATGACCGGGTTACTAGGTCGCCACTCGTATTCAAGTACTGGAAAGTTAGAAGTATCTTTAATTACATTGAGTTCAATATAATTGACGCCAGTCAAACCTTGGCTCTTCATTTGAGTACGTAGATCTTTTGCAATTAAATCTTCAATATCACTTTCTTTGATTTGCTCTTCTTCAAGCTCCATACGAACCACCACATAATCATGGCGACTTAATTGCGCTAATTTAACCTCATACAAAGCACTTGATAATTGAATCGATTTCACTTTGCCAACGCGCACACCTCTGTAACGCACCGATGCTCCTACATCTAGGCCAGTGACGGATCCTTCAACATAAGTTTCAACTACATAGGTTTTATTAAATAACTTTCCAGAGCTAAAAACCACCGTTAGTACAACCGCCAGAAAAATTCCAGCCAATACAAAAAGTCCCAGTCGGTAATAAGCTGCATTAGGATTTTTCATTTATTAATACCCATTTCACGATTAAAGAATTTTCGCACCCGAGGATCAGGACTTTCAACTTTTAATTGCCTAGGATCACCCCTGGCAATAATGCTTTGAGACTCTTTGTCCAGCATAATAATATGGTCTGCAATAGCTTCAATACTAGCAAGTTCATGCGTCACGATCACAAAAGTAATTCCTAAATTTCTAGATAAATCGATGATTGTTTGATCCAGTTCCGCCGAGGTAACAGGGTCCAAACCAGCAGATGGCTCATCCAAAAATAGGATTTTAGGATCTAAGGCCATGGCTCTGGCGATTGCAGCTCTTTTTTGCATGCCACCACTAATTTCATTCGGCATAAAGTTCTCATAGGGCAACAAACCGACTAAGTCCAGTTTACATCTAGCAATCAAACTAATGGCGTCATCATCTAAAGTGCAATATTCTTGCATCATCAACTTAATATTATCGATGAGGCTCATCGATCCAAATAAGGCACCCTGCTGATACATCACACCAAAATGGGTCATGATTTCTTGCAACTCTTCACCAGTCGCTTTTGTGATATCAGCACCATCAATCAATACCTCACCAGAAATAGGTTGATAAAGTCCAAAAAGGTTTTTGAGTAAACTCGATTTACCGCATCCTGATCCGCCTAAAACAGCAAAAATTTCACCTGCCTTAACTTGAAAATTGAGATTTCTAGACAGAATATTTGTCCCATAACCAACCGTAAGATCTTTGACTTCTAGTACATTCATCAGAAGCCAGTCTTTGTAGAAATATAAGCAAAGATACCGTCAACCACGACGATCATCACGATACTACTGACAACGGCTCTTGTCGTAGCAATACCAACTGCAGCAGCTCCAGTACCCGTTTGCATACCTCGAAGACAGCCAATACCTGCAACAACAATTCCAAATAAAATTGATTTCAATAGTCCAGAAAAAATATCGTTCAGATGAATCGTCTTTAGGAGGCCGTTATAAGATGCAATCATCGGTATTTTATACGTCGTCATGGTGATACAAACTGCGAATACACTAATTAAATTAGCAAAGATAGTCAAAATGGGTGCAACTAATATGCCAGCCAACACTCTGGGAATGACTAAAAACCGCATGGGATTGAGACCTGCAGTCGTTAAAGCATCCACTTCATTATTGACTTTCATGGTCCCGATCTCAGCAGCAAAAGCGGCCGAGGACCTACCGGCTAGCAAAATAGCGGTAATCAGTGGTCCTAGTTCTCGAAAAATCCCCAATGAGACAATAGGCGCCACAAAAGATTGGGCACCAAATTGACGCATTCCCACTGCTGACTGAAACGCCAAGATAACCCCAACTAAAAAAGAAACTAAGGCAATAATAGGCATTGCAGCGATGCCTGCCTGGACTGCAGCAACCACAAAGTCTTGCCAACGAACTTTCGTTGGATTTGTAAAAGCCCAAACTAAATCGGCCAATAATTGACCAATAAAGGTAATCAATAATTTTGCATCTTGCAAAATATTGGCAGTTGCTTTACCCACACTAACGATAAAACCATCGTTACTTGGTTCAGGTTCTTTTGGAAAAAACTTTTCAATCGGTTCAAATTGTTTTAATAATGGCTGAAATCGTTCTGCTAGGCCGGTAATTTGTACATCTCTTTGAGCCTTCACTTGAGCGTATTGCAAATCAATCAAGAAGGCGACTCCAGCACCATCAAGATAAGTCACTTTAGATGCATCAATCTCTAAATGTTGCGATGGTGCGGAAAGTTTTAACCATTCATCTTGGGAGTTACGGATCATTCGCCAAAAAGCTTGGAGTCCATGAATATTGAGGATACCTTGCAGCTCTAACTTCGCTAAAGCAGGACTGTGAATCTGCCAAGTTGCATTGGAAGTTTGATTTTGTGTTTTTAGCATACGTGTATCAAGATTTGCTGAATTGGTTATACATAGGTCATTCAAAGAAGACAAGTCGATTTATTGGCGAGCAATAATTCATATAATCGCTTGCGAAGCTCTAATCTTAACATTTCGTATATTAAAAATGAAATGTTAAACCCTCACAAATCCACTCAAGTTCATCCACAAAGCAAAACAGATTTGATTTTTGGGTATTACTCCCAAAGTTCAAATCTGTTTTAACTACTATGTTTTTACTACGAATTAACTAAACGTACAGTCTTTCTAAAAAAAGAAAGTTCCTTCTTTCCTATTTTTTAGGAATAACCGGGCATAACAAGTAGGACTGATGCGAACCCCCAGTATGTATGGTGACTTGACCATCAAAAATCTCAGGCGGACGATCTTTTGGATGATTGTGCGTAAAGGGACCAACTCCAGTAAATGGATGTTTCATGTTAGATAATTTAGCGCCGGTTGCACCGGGATAGACATAATCCTTACCGCGGACCGTTAAACCAATACGGTATCCTGCCGGAATCACGATACAAGTTGGCAAAATCTCAATATCTAGTTCATAAATCTCGCCGGGCGTTAGCATTTCGCGCTTCAAGTGTGGGTGATATGGACGATAAGGCTTTGATTTTTCCAAATCCAGGGCGCGGTGTGAAGCTCTTAACCAACCTTGCGCAACTGGCGTATTAGGATCCAGCGCTCCTTGGAAAGTTACTTCCTTCATATTGGCATCAAACAAACGCATAATAATGAACATATCTGCATCTTGCGTACTGGAAGAGACAAATAATTTCGCAGCAAGTTGACCCGTAATTTCCATATCTTGATCAGACGGTTGCGTCAAAAAGGTTAAGCCTTCTGACAATCCTCGGTACGAAACTTGAGATGCGGCTTGAGGAGCACCAGTCTGTAAAGTCTGATTGCTTGCATCAAGATACATATTGGTCCACTGCGTACTAGCTAGTGGCCAAGAAGTTTCGGCACGCGGTACAAACTTCTCGCCCGGATGTCTGACCTGTAAATAGACTTTCGGTTGACTACGCCAATCGTTTTGTTCACCCTTGAGGAAATAATCAAAAAAACGTTTTTGTAAGTTACGACCGTAATCCGTGTAAAAGTGGGTCCAATGCTCAATACCGTGCATTTCTAACCATTTATCTTCTGAGGCTGCGTTCAAGAAGCCTTCCACGTTACCCCGGGTGTGCAATCCTTGTCCACCCCAGTTGCCTGCTGATAATAGCGGCACCTTGATTTTGCTATAGTCAGGCGTGCGGCTTTTCCAAAACTCATCATCAAACTCATGTTCAAAAGTGAGTCCACCAAAATCAAAGCGATTAGCACCCAGTTCTTCTGTTGTTAAGGTCTCAGGACCAGAAACCCAATCACCAGTTAATTTACTACGGTAGCCATTTTTACCTAAGCCGTACTGTACCGACTTCACCTGCATATCGTACCAATTTTCGATAAAATTACATAAAATGCCGCCATGATGCGATAAATCACGGTAAAAATCATTAGCACCTTCCCAAATACAAATTCCAGCTAAGTGCTTAGGTTGTAATGCGGCGACCTGCCACTGATTCATACCGTAATACGAAATACCGTTAATCCCGACTTTACCGTTTGACCAATCTTGAACTCCAGCCCAGTCAATACAAGTTGCAAAATCTTGTGCCTCACGTGCACTCCACAGTTCTACATAACCAGGAGATCTACCGCAACCACGTGAATCTACTCGTATACAAATGTAGCCATCTGGCACCCATTTTTCTGGATCTACGACTTCCCAAGATTGAAACTGATTAGTTGAACCATCTCCCACCTCTGGGAAAGTTTCAATCATACGATCCCAACAGGTTTTATAAAGCTGTTCAAAATGGAGGTATTTAGCGTAGGGGCC
>CAISYI010000155.1 GCA_903889595.1 uncultured beta proteobacterium | reverse complement strand
TATTAAATACAAAGGAACAACCAGAAAAGTGATTATGCATTTATCACGCGGTGGATTTTTATACGTAGTAGATCGCAGGAACGGCGAGTTACTTTCTGCGAAGCCTTATGAGAAGATTAACTGGGCTACCCATGTAGATATGAAAACAGGACGCCCGGTTGAGTCTGATGTGTCTAAGAAAGTTCGGGCTGGCGAACAAATTGAATTGTGGCCTGGTCAATGGGGTGCAAAAACATGGGGACATGCGGCATTTAATCCCCATGATGGACTCATTTATACCAATACGACCCACGCCTCCCGTTTAGTTAAATTTGAACCAGTGGAATATAAAGTCGGTCAGCGTTATGTGGGCTTGCAAAATGCTCCAGCACCAAGAGATCCGAAGGAGCCAATTGGTCATATGGAGGCGATTGATCCTATAACTGCAAAAGCAAAATGGCGTGTTCCTTTAATGGATATTCCCAATTACTCTGCTGTATTAGCTACTGCTGGTGGATTGATGTTTACTGGTAAAGAGACTGGTGAACTCCTTGCACTAGATATGGAAACTGGCAAACAGTTGTGGGAATATAAAACGACATCAGGCATTAACGCCCAACCAATTACTTACTTACATAATGGCAAACAATATATTGCTGTGCAGTCTGGTATTGGCGGCGTGAACGTTGTCAGAATGGGACCTCAACTGAAAGATATCCCTCGGGGTGGCTCAGTTGTTGTTTTTGCTTTAATGGATAAATAATCGAAAGACAATGATGAAAAAAATAATTGCTACTTTTGCGATAGTTTGCTCAATCAGTTTGAGTGTCTTTGCGCAGACCAATCAAGATTTAATTGCTAACGGAAAAACGGGTTCAACCGATGAAGTCCTTACCTATGGTATGGGATATAACCAAAACCGCTATAGTCCCTTGACTCAAATTAATAAAAATACCGTGAAAAAACTCGTGCCGGTATGGAGTCTTGGTATGGAAAATGATACGGGCGAACAAGCACAGCCAATGATTCATGATGGTGTGATGTATGTCAGTGATGCGAAGTGGACGATTGCCATTGATGCTGTATCTGGCAAGCAGTTATGGAGAACACCCGTTGATTATGATCCCGATACGCCAAGAGTCGTCTGTTGTGGTGTCTCTAATAAGGGGGTTGCACTTTATAAAGGGATGGTATTAAGAACCACTTTAGATGCCCATGTGATGGCGCTTGATCAAAAAACGGGTAAGCAAATATGGAAACAGAAGGCTGCTGACTGGAAGCAAGGCTACTCTTTAACAGCTGCGCCACTTTTAGCAAACGGCGTTCTCATGACAGGTTGCTCTGGAGCTGAATTTGGTGCTCGTTGCTTCATCGACGGTTGGGAGCCAGAAACTGGTAAGCATTTATGGCGTCGTTGGACCATTCCTGGGCCTGGCGAAAAGGGGCACGAAACTTGGATTCCATCTGAGTCTTATAAGAACGGTGGTGGCAGTGCTTGGATTACGGGTTCTTACGATCCTGAATTAGATCTAGCCTATTGGGGAACTGGTAATGCTGGACCGTGGAATCCTACCAATCGAAAAGGTGATAACTTATATTCTGCTTCGATTTTGGCAATTCGTCCAAGTACTGGAGAAATTGTTTGG
>CAISYI010000154.1 GCA_903889595.1 uncultured beta proteobacterium | reverse complement strand
TGGACTGGTGCGGATGATTATTTATGTTACGAGCGCTTATGTTTATCAGCAGCAAGAACCGGCGCTGCTCGCTCAGCGTTTGAAATTGCGCTAGATTATGCAAAAACTCGCGTTCAATTTGGCAAACCCATTGGTAAATTTCAGGCAGTCTCCCACAAGCTTGCCGAAATGAAATCGATGCTAGATATTGCGCAGACCATGGTGTATCGATACGCTTGGTTAATGGAACAAGGTAAAAATACTCGCCAAGATGCGGCAATTTTAAAGTTGTACACCAGTGAATCTTATAAATCCATTAGTGATATGAGCCTACAAATTCTTGGCGGTTACGGCTATTGCATGGAATATCCAATGCAACGTTTCTTTAGAGACTCTCGTTTAGCCACTATTGGTGGTGGTACCTCGGAAATTCAAAAAAATATTATTGCTAGTTCACTAGGTTTATAGGGGTAATTCGTGTCTCAATCTTTGAAGGGTATCCGGATCATCGAGCTTGGCCAAATTATTGCCGGCACATACGGTGGTCAAATTTTATCGGACCTAGGTGCCGAAGTAATTAAGGTTGAGTCTCCCACGGGCGATCTTGGTCGCAACCCATCCGTTGCTCCCTATAAAGGACATAGTGGTCTGTTCTTAACCTTTAATCGAAATAAAAAAAGTGTCGTCATTGACATGAAAAACCCTGAAGGTCGGGCTACTTTTCTGGATTTAGTAAAGCATGCTGATGTGGTGGTGGATAACTTTAGAGCCGGCGTCATGCAACGCTTAGGGATCGATTACAGTGTCTTAGCAGCAGTCAATCCACGCATTATTCATTGCTCAATTACTGGCTTTGGCTCAGAGGGTGACTATAAGGATTATCCAGCCCTCGATATTATTATTCAGGCCATTAGTGGTCATATGGCAATTACTGGAGAGCCCAATCGCCCTCCTGTGCGACTTGGTATTCCTTTAGCCGATTTAAGTGGTGGTATTTTTTCAAGTCAAGGTATCCTCGCTGCACTGTATGAAAGAGAAAAGACGGGTAAGGGTCAACATCTAGAACTGGCCATGTTTGACGCCATGTTAAGTCTTTTAACTTATATGGGAACCATGTGGCTCAATAATGGTGAGTTACCTAAGCCACCTGGCTCAGGACATGAATACTCGGTACCATGGCAAGCCTTTAAAACAAGTGACTCTTACGTTGTAATTGCTGCACGTGAAGAGCGTCACTGGAAAAACTTATGTAAGTCTCTCAATATCGAAGACATAGCGCAGGACCCTCGTTTTCTGACGAACTTCACAAGGGTCAAACATCGTGATGAACTCATGGCTCTGATGATTCCTATTCTACAAACAGACAGTACTGAGAATTGGATGAAAAAATTTCGTGCTGACGATGTACCGGCCAGTCCAGTCAATCATTTTGATCAAGCATTTAGCGAACCGCCAGCGATTCAAAATGAAGCAGTCATTGAATGTGATCATCCAGCAGTTGGTAAATTTCGCATGCCTGCCTATCCTGTAAAAATGGGCAATAGTAGTTCTGTTATTGCGGAGCCAGCGCCAGATCTTGGTCAACATACAACGACCGTTTTAAAAGAAATTTTATCAATGAGTGATGAGCAGATTGCAAATTTAAAAAATTCAGGTGCAATTTATTAATATTTAGTTATAAAGGGGATTCAAGTGGTTGGACTTTATTGGGAAGAATGGGAAGTTGGTAAGTCATTTACAACAGCGGCAAGAACAATTACTGAAACGGATGTTGTCAATTTTGCTGGTATATCTGGTGACTACAATCCCTTACATATTAACGAAGAATATTGTAAAAATACGCAATTTGGTACACGTATTGCGCATGGCCCATTGATTTACGCAGTAGCCGCAGGCCTCTTATTTCAACTCCATTTATATGACGATACTCTCATCGCATTTTTGGGCTTTGAAAGTCTTAAATTTACAAAACCTGTAAAAATTAATGACACGATTTACGCCAAGGTGACTGTTACTGAAGTCTCTGAAACATCCAAAGCAGATCGTGGCGTGATGAAACGTGTATTACAAGTATTTAATCAACGTGATGAAATGGTTCAAGAAGGTATTCAAGCATTCCTAGTTAAACGTAAACCTACCTAAGATAAACATGACACCAAAAAAAATCGGCTTTATCGGTCTTGGTCTGATGGGTGGTTGGATGGTCAAACATTTGCTAGCCAGTGGCCACACTGTTTTCGGCTACGACATTAGTGAAGAGAAAATCAATGCGCTCTTAAGTGATGGTCTAACTCCAGTTAAAGAGCTCTCAGAGATACCGAAAATGGTGGATGTGATTATTTTTTCACTTCCAACTTCTAAAATTGTTAGTGAAGTAGTTCATCAAGGTCTTCGCTTAATTGAACACCCAGTTAAAGATCTCGTCTTGATTGATACATCAACAGCTGATCCAAGACTCTCAAAAGAATTGGCCGAAGAAGTATCTAATAGCGGAATGTATTTCTTGGATAGCGCAGTCAGCGGTACGAGTGAGATGTGTAAAGCAAAAGATACCCTGTTTATGGTGGGCGGATCTGAAGCGAGTTATAACCAATGGGCAGATATTTTCAAAGACATGGGTCGTGAGTCGGTCTTTATGGGTGAAAGCGGTACTGGATCAGCCATCAAACTTGTGGTCAATTTAGTATTGGCGATTAACCGGATGGGCATGGCAGAAGGCTTAACCTTGGCAAAAATGGCCGGAATTGATCAAGCAAAAGCTTTAGAAGTGTTGAAGAAATCAGCTGCCTACTCAAAATCAATGGATCAAAAAGGCTCAAGAATGGTAGAGCGTAACTTTTACCCTCCGATCGGTCATTTGTCCACGCACTATAAAGATGTACAACTGATGGTTTCTTATGCAGGCTCTTTGTACTGTCCAGTACCGGCTATTAGCCTTGCTGCGCAGGCGCTTGCTTCAGAAATGTCAAAAGGTCAGCATGACCGAGATAGCTCGGCCATTATTTGCTATTACGATGGTTTAATCACGCCTTCAAAAACTTACTAGATACATCATCAACATTCATATTGGGGATACGTCATGGAATTAAAACCGACTTTAGAAATTCATAATCAAGCTGATTATCCTGGTAGACGGGGAGTAACCGATGGTCAGACCTATCAGCGACTAGTTGGATGGCCTGAAGTCAATGAAACTGATCGTGTAAGGCTAGGGAGAGCAACTTATGCCCCAGGTACATACGAGCAATTACATTGGCACCCCATTGAAGCTTGCTACTATGTTATAGCTGGCAGTGCTACCGTCAGAAATGTGACTGGTGAAGAATTCCAAGTCGGCCCTGGCTCCATTATTTATGCTCCCCCGGGTATTGCAGGTGCGCATGAATGGGAAGTAAAAGAGCACTTAGAAATTTTAGATATT
The DNA here is from genome assembly GCA_903889595.1 of uncultured beta proteobacterium. GTDB lineage: Bacteria > Pseudomonadota > Gammaproteobacteria > Burkholderiales > Burkholderiaceae > Polynucleobacter. The sequence continues at coordinate 2,646 of CAISYI010000154.1, read as the reverse complement.
CGTGCATGTAATGAAACCAATCGCAAAATGCAATATACCGTCGACAAAGAAACAATGAGATCTTATATTGATTTAGAAGATATTCATTACCGCGATGCGATTAGCTTTAAATCGCATTACTAATCTATAAATATCTACCACTTCGGTGACAACTACTCAGACACCGAAGTAAAGCTTGTTTCTTCTAACCACTCTTCTTTAGATGGTATTGCAAGCCTAAAGCCAGTAAAACATTTCAAGCGACTATAATAAAACTCGTCCCTAATTGGCCCACTTTACTACAGCGAGAATCCGTTGAAAACATTAGCACCCCTCACCAAACTCCCCTATTTCGTTGTTTTTATTTTGGTTCAAAGTCTTCTACTAATCAATGCTCAAGCGATTGAACCTACGACTTACCCTAATCAAACTGTCCACGTCACGACCCCTTTTCCACCTGGTGGCGCAGCTGACGTTGTGGTGCGTTTAATTAGTCAAAAATTAACAGAGGAACTAGGTGCTTCCTTTATTGTGGATAACAAACCTGGGGCTGGTGGATCCATTGGTGCCAAGTTCGTTTCACAAACTTCGCCTGATGGTTATAACTTATTAATTACTTCCAGTAGCACCATGTCCATCAATCCGCATTTTATGAAAAAGATTGGATATGACCCATTTACTAGCTTTACACCCATTTCACTAATCGGTTATTCACCTAATGTCTTTGTTGTGACTCCTAATTTGCCGTTCAAAAATATTCAAGAATTCATTGCTGCAGCAAAAGCTAGTCCAGGAAAATATAACTTTGCCTCCAATGGTCCCGGCACATCAAGTCATTTAACGGGGGAACTTTTTCAGCAGAGTGCTGGTATTGAACTCTTACACGTGCCTTATAAAGGCGCTTCACCAGCCGTAGTCGATGTTGCTGGAGGTCAGGTTACAGGACTTTTTGCAGCGTTTGCGAGCGTCGGCCCTTTAGTTAAATCGGGTAAGTTGAAAGCCTTAGGGGTAACCAGTCTAAAAAGAATGGAAATTGCACCCCAAATCCCAACCTTAAATGAGTCTGGATTACCCAATTTTGAATCCTTGCAGTGGTGGGCAGTATATGGTCCAGCCAATATGCCGGCAAGTATCCAAAACAAATTAAATGAAGCCGTCAATAAAATCCTCAAACAACCTGAAACAAAAGCGCGCTTTGCAGAGGAATCAATTTTCGTTTTAGGGGGCTCTCCTGAAGATTTGAAGACTTATTTGCGTAATGATTACAACAAATGGGGGAAAGTTATCTCTACTGGCAAATTCACTATCAACTAATTAAGCAATTTATGCAAACCAACTCCATTCCCGTTACAGCCGAATTAGCGAAATTTATCTCTGATTTAACTTGGGACAAGATTCCAAAACATATTCAAGAGCTCATGCCTGTATTGTTGATCGATATTTTTCGGTCGGCCTCTGTCGGTGTAGAACAGTCTTGGACCAAAACCATCACTCAAACTTTTCAATCCGTACAATCTGGTACTACCAATAGCCCAATTTGGTTTTCTAATCACATGGCAGAGATTACCAAAGCTGCTTTTATTAATGGCACCGCTTGTGGCAGCCTAGACTGGGATGATTCCCATGTGGCAGCCATTATTCATCCGGGTATTTGTATTTGGCCAGCAGCATTAAATGTAGCCTATTTACAAAAATCAACTGGAGAGGAACTTCTCACTGCAGTCGTTGCCGGCTATGAAACAGCGATTCGGATCGGTATGAGTATTCAACCTGAGCATTCACTCAGAGGTTTTCAGGGTACACCTACTTGTGGCGCCTTCGGCGCAGCAGCTGCTTGTGCAAAGCTACTCAAATTACCAGAAGAAAAAATCCAAAATGCGATTGGTATCGCAGCTACCTTTGCCTGTGGTCTGTCGCAATTTTTTGTATCAGGCTCTGACATTAAACGTTTTCATGCTGGTAAAGCTGCAGCGAATGGCGTTGAGGCTGCTCAACTTGCGCAAGCTGGTTTAACAGGACCCCATGATGCCATTGAGGGCTCTCAGGGGTTTGCTCGGGCATTTTCTGACAGATTTTCTGCACAAACAGCAGTTGAAGGTTTAGGCACCTATTTCCCTACAGAGTCAATTTCTCTGAAGCCACATGCTAGTAGTGTGCGGATGCAAGCAGCGATTGAAGCTGCAGCAGTGTTAGCTAGACAAGGTGCAACGATAGATCAGATCGAATCCATTGTGATTGGTGTTCATGGTGCGATGGTTGGCAAACTAACTACCAATACACCACGTGATTTTCAACAAGCCCAATTAAGTACTCCATTCGCAGTAGCGATGGCAATCAAACTTGCACCACAACGTCCTGAGCCTTTATCTCTAGCCATTAGTGATTACGAAGATTGCTTTAATCAAACGGACGTGCACGACTTATCGAAAAAAACAATTTGCGTAGTTGATGCAGAAGTAGAAAAAGAAACCACCATGGAATCAGTCCCTGCTAGAGTTACTTGCACCTTAAAAAATGGCCAGGTTCTTGAGCATTTTATTAAGTTTCCAAAAGGTTGTCCTGAAAATCCAATCACCTTAGAGGAAGTAGCGCTGCGCTTTAAATCGATTGCCACTCCTGCTTTTGGTACTGAAGCGTTAGATAAATGGCTCGAAAGCGTACTGAACC
>CAISYI010000153.1 GCA_903889595.1 uncultured beta proteobacterium | reverse complement strand
TTGGTGGGTCGGGCGAGATTCGAACTCGCGACCAACGGATTAAAAGTCCGCTGCTCTACCGGCTGAGCTACCGACCCCAATTTGGGTAAAAGAAGATTATAACAATAAATTTCCAAGTTGCCCATTTTATTTTGGAATTAAATGTCAACTCCTCCCAGTTCGGTTTTAGAAAAAACAAAATAATGTGATAAATTATGCTTTGAGAATAATATTAGGAGATAAACCCATGCAAGAATCTAATCATAATGCCCCTGATAATTTAGGTGTGAAGTCAGGTAAAGATGGTTTCATTGAATCATCTATTGAAAAAATAATTTTTGGTAGTCGATGGATTTTGAGTATTTTCTATCTCATGTTGATATTGACCCTAATTCTTGTGGCGGTAAAGTTTGTCAAAGAATTCGTTGAGTTTGCAACAGTATTTTGGTTTATTGGGGAGTCTGAATTTGTCACGGGAGTTTTATCTATCGTAGACAAGACTTTACTAGCAAATTTATTGATCTTAATTATTTTTTCAGGCTATGAGAATTTTGTCTCTGTGATTGGCGTGGCAGAAAAAAGTTTAGATCGTCCAAAGTGGATGGGTGAAATTGATTTCGCAGGATTGAAATTGAAATTAATTGGGTCCATTGTTGCATTATCAGGCGTTCATCTTTTAGCAGCATTTTTAGAGATTGAAGATCTTGATAAGGAAGATCTTGGTTGGATGATCGGCCTACATATTACTTTTGTTGTAACAGGGGTTTTGTTTGCAATGATGGAGAAAATTGGCCATTCTTCTAAAGGTAGCCACTAATAATTTGTAACTAGGTGGGTGGATTTTTTAATAAAAAATTGCCCACCCCGTTAAAGACTGCTTGTGAAATTTGAAATTGAAAAGTTTCATTTATTAGCTTCTGCTCTTCTTCGGGATTACTAATAAAAGCCGTTTCCACCAAGATTGATGGAATATCAGGAGCTTTTAGTACAGCAAAACTCGCTTGTTCAACCTTCTTACTATGTAAATTAGCGAAACTCCCAATTTCTTGGATAACCGAACTTCCTAGTTTCAGAGAGTCTTTAATCTGAGCTGTGGTTGACAAATCTAATAAAAGTTTTGCGACCTCAATGTCTTTTGTTTTAATATTTAATCCCCCAATTAAATCGGCAGAATTTTCTTTGTTTGCCATCCACCTAGCTGAAGTGGTTGAAGCCCCTTGTTGAGATAGAGCAAAAACTGATGCTCCTTTTGCATGAGGTAGTAAATAGGCATCTGCATGAATAGATATAAAAAAGTCGGCTTGTACTTTACGTGCTTTTTGAACTCTAGCCCCCAACGGAAGAAAATAATCCGCATCCCTAGTTAGTAGGGTTCTAAAGTCAGCAGCATCATCAAAAATACCTTTTAATTTTTTACCAATCGATAAAACAATATCTTTTTCCATAACTCCGGTAGATCCTATCGCGCCTGGGTCTTCACCACCATGACCAGGATCAATTGCAATGGTAATCATTCGAGTAAATCGACGTCTAGTTGATTTAGGTGTTGCAACAAAAGTTTCTGAAAATTGATTCTGAGAGTTTTGCTCCAAACTGTTTCGTGTTATTTGAGCAATCGCATCTTCCTCCCCATTGGACGCAATATTATTTCTTAAAAAGATGGTCATAGGATCTGGTGGAGATTTTGGGAGTAAATCAAAAACAAGTCGATTCTTATAACTACCGACAGGTTCTAATTTAAAAAGTTGCGGAATAATCTCTTCTTTTAAATCAAAGACTAAACGAACTACTTTTGGTTGGTATTGACCAACTCTAACACTAGCAATGTAAGGATCATTTTTTTGAACTTTTGCAACGATATCTTTGATGGATGAATTTAATTCTAGACCCTTGATATCAACAACTAGTCGATTAGGATCGGTAATTAATTGATGTTTGATATCTAGAATTTCGTCTGTTTCTAGAGTCACTCTTGTATATTCTTCTGCAGGCCAAATACGAATACCTAATAGACTAGCGCCCTTGGCTAATTCTATTGGACCTAAAAGTAAGCAAGTGGGAACAAAGGTTGTGTAACTAACTAATTTCAACAGTGAATGACGTTTTTCTTGATTCATTGTCTTAAGGTTATGATGCTCTCTAATAAAATTTTGCCGTGTTCAGTACCTGCGGAAATCGTTACGGCTCTGGAAGATTCGCTGTGATAAGTTAGATTATAAATAAGGTCTGGTTTTGGTAAAGTTCCATCGGCTCTTTCAGGCCATTCAATGAGGCATACCCCCGGACTGGTTAGGATATCTTTAAAGCCAGCATCTTCCCATTCTCTGGGGCTATTCATTCGATATAGATCAAAGTGATGGAAGTCATATAGATGATTCTTAATTGAAATTTGGTAAGGTTCGCAGAGGTTATAAGTTGGACTTTTGACTTTACCCATAAAGCCAAATGACCTTAGTAAGAAGCGGACAAAGGTTGTTTTCCCAGTTCCTAAATCACCGATAAGCCAAATATGTGTGATTGGATGGGTTTGGAGGTGATTCTGAAGCGTTACACCAAGGTTTAAGGCTGATTTCTCACAATCAGTCTCAGTATTCCAATACATTGGTGCGGAATTACTTAAAATAGGCATTAATGACATCCGAAAATGAAAATTACACTGAAATCTTACACTGGCTTAAAGGTCAAGCAAAAGAATTGGGTTTTAGCGACGTAAAAATATCCGATCTGGATCTTAGCCAAGAGGTACCTTATTTTCAAGAATGGTTAAGAAAAGGACATCATGGTCAAATGCATTATATGAGTCGGCATGCGAATTTGCGAGCTAACCCTAATGATTTATTACCGGGTGTGATTCGATCAATTTGTTTTCGAATGGATTATTTACCTAGAGTTAAAGACGACAACACAGATAATAACTTGACTGAAGATTTTCGTTCTAAAGAACTTCTTCAATTAAAAGATGCTTCACAGGCAATCGTTTCGGTCTATGCAAGAGGGCGAGACTATCACAAGGTTTTAAGAAAAAATCTTTTGTTGATTGCTAAATTATTAGAAGAAAAAATTGCTGACTTAAAGTATCGTGTTTTAGTGGACTCAGCACCCGTTCTAGAGGTCGCCCTAGCTACTAAGGCAGGACTTGGTTGGAGAGGTAAGCACACACTCAATTTAAATCGCCAAGCGGGTTCTATGTATTTTTTGGGTGAAATCTTCGTTGATATTCCCTTACCCGTTGATGAACCGGTCTCTAATCACTGCGGTACCTGCCAAGACTGCATTGATTTGTGTCCAACCAAAGCCATCATCGCCCCATTCCAAATTGATGCTAATCGTTGTATTTCTTATTTAACGATTGAACACCCTGGATCGATTCCCTTAGAACTCAGGTCTTTAATGGGAAACCATGTATATGGTTGTGATGACTGCCAATTAGTTTGTCATTGGAATAAGTTTGCTAAAAAATCTACCCTAGCTGATTTTGATGTGAGAAATCAATTGGATTGTAGTTCGCTAGAGGAAGTATTTGGTTGGAAACAAGAGGACTTTGAAAGGAAAATGCAGGGTAGTGCAATTTATAGAATTGGTTATGAGCGTTGGATGAGGAATGTATCGGTGGCACTCGGTAATTATCTAAGAAGTGATCAAATCACAGCCATTCAAAAATCTAAAATTACTGAATTATTAAAACAACAATATGGTTGTATTTCAGAACTGGTCGATGAGCATATAGCTTGGGCTCTAAATCCCTAAAAAGCAATTAAAATACGAACATGAATGAATTACAAAACTCAAAAAAAAATAGTTTATCTACAACATATTTTAAAAGTGCATTTTGGCTGGGTGTTAAAAATGGCTTAGTGGGGCCTGCGCCAGTTCTTGTAGCCGGTATGATGGGGTTTGGAGCGATGAGTCACGGCGTTGGCTTTGATCCGTTTTTTGCAGCGTTTATTTCATTATCCGTCTTTGCTCTTCCTGGTCAAGTAGTATTTGTAGAGATGGTATCGGTTGGGGCCTCAGCCAGTGCGACAGCCTTTGCAGTTGCCATTACTTCAGCTCGTTTTCTGACGATGACTTTAACTTTGT
>CAISYI010000152.1 GCA_903889595.1 uncultured beta proteobacterium | reverse complement strand
TAACACTTCATCCTGACTAGGCTGAAAAAATTGCAACGTTGTAGGAATTTGTTTAGGATGCAAACATAGCTTTCCAAGAAACCCGATACCGCGTGCACGTTGTAAATCTGCCAGAAGCTGCGCCTCATTTTGCAAATCTACAGTAACGCCGTCGATAGGCGGAGCTAGATCGAACAAACGGCTCAGCACTGTCATTTGGAATCGAAGACCCTGCAACTCTGACTCATTGCTATCGCAACGTAAACCTAGGTCTGCTTGTAAATCAATATTCCCCAAAGTTAATCGAATTGTTTTGGGAGGAGATGCTATAGAACGCAGTTGATCGATTCCTTTAGCAGACTCAATCATTGGAATAATGTAACTGTCTGAGGATAAGTAAGTACTAATTAAATCTAACTGTTCGCTCGACTCTGTTTTTGGATGAATTAATGCCTTTAAAGGTAAGGTCTTAATTAAGTCTAGGTCTAAGGAAGCTTGATCGGTACTGAGGCTATTCATCCGAAGAAGAATTCGATCACCAAATTTCTCAAAAAGGGGCACTAAATTTTGAATAATGGATTGCCTTGCCGCTGGTTTATCAATGAGGCCTACGGCATCTTCTAAATCAACAATAATATGAGCACCTGTCTCAAGCGCTTTGATAAAGCGCTCAGGACGATTTGCTGGGACAAATAAAAATGCTTTTGCTAAACCACTAGTTGAATTTGCTTTGTCTTGACTCATAACAATTTTCCAATCTTTGTCAGCGTTTCAATTTGCCATAGTTGATCAATTAGTGTGCGCATTTCTACTTCAGTTGCCGCTTTACTAAATAAGGCAAGACGAATAGCTTTCTCTTCAATTTCTGATCTAGATAATGTGTTATCCGGATCACCCTTTGGATCATCCACTCGACCGGTATAAGTCTTACCATCATGGGTCGTCACGGTGACCTTACCTATCCATTTACGCGGATAAGCCTGATCAACCTCTGGGTCTAAAACCATTTCAACTTTCTGACAGAATGCTTGAATGTCTTCACTAGAAAAAGAGGACTCAAACTCATTTAAGCCTGCATAGCCAAACCTTGCCGCTAAAGCTAATACGGTTCCCATTGAAAATTTAGACTGATGAACTGTTTTCGGGTCTACTACCGGTCCAAGCACATCAATCGCGCCCTGATGCACATGCGTAATCACTCTAGCAATTTGATCAATTTTTAATTGATTATCTTGCATTACTTTTAATAAGGCGTCGGCAGCAGGATGCGTATGTCGACAAGACGCGTGATACTTAAATGAAGTTTCCTCAGTGGCAAAGCGTGTTCCTAATCCTTCAGTGAGCTTCGTTACGTCCGCATCCGTTGACATCCCCGCCGCCATGCCCTGAGGACCTTCTAGAATATGTTTAGCACCAGTGAAACCGTCTTTTGCTAAATAGGCTGACATCAATCCAGTACTTGCTGCGTGGGATGTATGCAACTGTTTAGAATCTGCTGCGTCACGTAAAAATTCCCATAAGCCAGCAGCCTGCGTTCCTGCTGAGCCAAAGGCATGTAACATTTGTTCTGGGGTTAAATGTAACAAACGACCAACTGCTGCTGCCGCAGCTAAACTTCCAGCAGTTCCTGTGGTGTGAAAAATCTTATAGTGTGACCTGCCTAAAAATTCACCAACCCGAATCCCTACTTCATAGCCAGCAACACAGGCCGTTAAAAACTCTTGGCCACTCGCACCGATGGCTTGAGCAACTGCCAGCGCTGGCGAGAAAACTACCGTAGCTGGATGAAAGACAGAGGCATTGTGCACATCGTCCTGCTCGACCACATGGGAAGCAGCCGCGTTTACCATCGCCGCAAACATTGGGGATGAGTAAGTGCGGTGAATTAATATTTCAGCGCTGCCAAGATAAGCTTGATTCTGCACTGGAGTCATATTTGCTGCAAACTTTGCAACACTTTCCACTGCACGAGCCCCCTTGCCTGCCAATGCAGAACCTACCCAGTCCACCAGTAGGTCTTCCGTTTTACGAATGACTCTGGTTGGAATATCTGAAAACTGGAGGTTGGCCGCATATTGCGCTAAAACTTGAGAAGGGAAGTCTGTTTGTGTGGTCATTATCATTTCATCCAAAATAAAAATTTCATCATTTTCATCGTTCGTTTTTAAGAGGCCAATTAATACTATCGTAGTTTTTGACAGAGTCAGACTCAGCTAAACAATGCAATTATTTATCCCTCAAGTAGTCAATGACATATTTGATCTTCGGTAACCCATTTTTAATATACTCAAACAACTTTTCTTTACCTAATGGGGATGTTGAAATGTTGGTCACGGCTCCAACTGGGACAAGATACGCAACAACCTTATTCCGATTAAGAATTGCTATTGGTTCATTTCCTGATTTAGCTAAAACCTTACTAGGTTGTCTGAGTTCAGTTAGGGAAGCAAAATTACATTTCAGAGACTTTTCCAAATTTACTCCATGTTGATTAATGAATATTTTAAGGTGTAATTAAATACACCTTAAAAAATAAAATAGAACAAGGATATTAAATAGCTTTCGATGCGCGCATCTCTTTAATTTGTTCAGAACTTAACCCCAGTTCTGTCAAGATTTGCTCAGTATGCTCACCAATCGCCGGAATTGGACCCATTCGGTATTCAAAAGCACTATTCTTACCTGGAGGGAGTAAAGCAGGAATCTCACCCACAGGAGAGCCCACTGATTGCCAGCGATTGCGCGCTTTTAACTGCTCATGATTCCATAGTCCAGCCATATCATTCATTCTGGCATTGGCAATTTGAGCAAGGTCTAATCGCTCTTCCACTTGGGTAATTGTTAAAGCTGAAAAGCATTGATCTATGATTGCTTTCAAAGCATTTCTATTCTCATTACGCTGCGAGTTATTTGAGAATCTAGGATCCTTGGCGAGCTCAGCTTGGAACAATACCTTTTCACAAAATACTTGCCATTCACGCTCATTTTGTAAACCAAGCATTACCGTATCGTTTTTCCCAACTGGGAATGGTCCATAAGGATAAATTGTGGCATGTGAAGCGCCGTTTCTAGGCGGTGGCGAAGCATCTTGATAGGCATAATACAGCGGGAAGCCCATCCATTCACTTAAGGACTCTAGCATTGAAACATCAATATGTGAGCCTTCTTGAGTTTGATTACGTAATAGCAATGCTGACAGAATATTCGTATAAGCGTACATTCCAGCAGAGATATCAGCAATCGAATTACCCGCCTTAGAAGGAGTTTCTTGAGTTCCTGTTACGGATAAAAAACCTGCCTCACTTTGAATTAATAAATCGTAAGCTTTCTTATCGCGAAACGGCCCGTCATTACCGTAACCGGAAATATCGCAAACAATCAAACGTGGATTAATTTTTTTTAAATTTTCATAGCCAAGCCCTAACCTACTAGCAGCGCCAGGAGCTAAATTTTGAATAAACACATCAGCAGTTTTCAGCAAGGTCATGATTGCTTGCAACGCTAAAGGCTGCTTAATATCCAAAGTTAAACTTTCTTTGGAGCGATTCGTCCAAACAAAGTGAGAGGACATACCTGCAACACGCTGGTCATAGTTTCTTGCAAAGTCACCTACTTCAGGACGTTCAACCTTAATTACGCGCGCACCTAAATCCGCTAATTGACGAGAACAAAATGGTGCCGCTATGGCATGTTCCATAGAAACTACCGTAATACCAGATAAAGGTTTCATTTTTAGAAGGATCTTGGTAAGCCGAGGATATGTTCAGCGACGTAAGAGTAGATCAGGTTAGTTGAAATAGGGGCAACTTGATAAAGTCTTG
>CAISYI010000151.1 GCA_903889595.1 uncultured beta proteobacterium | reverse complement strand
GTGGCACTCGGTAATTATCTAAGAAGTGATCAAATCACAGCCATTCAAAAATCTAAAATTACTGAATTATTAAAACAACAATATGGTTGTATTTCAGAACTGGTCGATGAGCATATAGCTTGGGCTCTAAATCCTTAAAAGTCATTAGAATACAAACATGAATGAATTACAAAATTTAAAAAAAGAAAGTTTGTCTAAGACATCTTTTAAAAGTGCATTTTGGTTAGGAGTTAAGAATGGCTTAGTTGGGCCTGCGCCAGTTCTTGTGGCCGGTATGATGGGATTCGGAGCAATGAGTCACGGCGTTGGCTTTGATCCATTTTTTGCAGCATTTATTTCATTATCTGTCTTTGCTCTTCCTGGTCAAGTTGTATTTGTAGAGATGGTATCGGTTGGGGCCTCAGCCAGTGCGACAGCCTTTGCAGTTGCCATTACTTCAGCTCGTTTTCTGACGATGACTTTAACTTTGTTTCCCCAAATCCCAAAAGAATTAAAAGAACCTCCTAGGCTTTTAACTGTTCATTTAGTTGCCATGAGTGCTTGGACCTATTGTATGCAGGAGTTTCCTAAGCTTAAGTCGGAGCTCAGATATGGCTATTTTGTTGGGATAGGGACGATTTGTTTGTTAATTAGTGTGCCTGCAACACTAATCGGTTATTGGCTTTCAGATGCAGTACCCATTTGGGTTACCTATGCTTTATTGTTTGTAAATCCGCTATTTTTTCTCATGTCTTTTACAGAAGTTCCAATACGTAGTAATCAATTAGCGATTGTATTTGGGGGATTATCGGGCATTTATTTTTTCCAATATTTTCCGTCTAATGCACTTTTAATCTGTGGAGTTGGGGTTGGTTCATTAATTTATTTAATTGATTTTTTTCTTAGAAAATTTTCAAGGAGTAAAAATTAATGGAGGCTTTTTTTGGACAACATAAGCTTTGGGCCGCTTTAATTTTTGTCATTCTAGCAACTTATTTTTGGCGAGGTCTAGGGGTCTTAGCTTCAGGGAAAATTAATAAAGACGGAGAAATCTTTAAGTGGCTATCAGCAGTTACTTATGCAATTCTTGGAGCATTAACACTTAAATTAATTTTGTTACCAGTCGGTTTACTATCTCAGGTATCAATGTCATATCGTATCTTTGTTTGCATTGCCTGCTTTTTATTAATGATTAGTAAGAAGGGACGTTTGGTTCCAGCGCTTATTTTGGGCTGTATATTGATTATGTTGTATGACTTTATCAAGGGTTACTTTTAAAAACCTTAATTTCTAAAGGCCTTTTAAACCTACGTTTAATAAAACACCAATGAGAATCATTCTCATTAATATAGTGTTTTATTCATTCAAAACGAGGTAAAAATGCAAAGTACAAAGTTAATAAAATCCATCATCATCAGTAGTGCGATTGTTGGGTTTGCTGCTCACGCTGGAGAAAGTAATTTTGGTTGGGTTTATGGTTTGGATTTACAACCAAAAGGAAAATGGGAGATTGAACAACGCCTCCAATTAACCAGAGGTCATGCCAGTGGTACATACGATTATTGGCAAGGACGTTCAGAAGTTGAATATGGTCTGACCGATAATATTCAATTAGCCGGATACTTAAATACCTATTCAATTCAATCTTCAAAAAACTATACCAACCCTGATGCTTGTTCAGAATCGTTGAGTTCCTGTACGGGAGGATATGGTGTTTCAGGGGCATTCGTTGCAGATCCAAGTTATAGCTCAAAAGGGATTGATGGAGTTTCACTTGAAGCAATTTGGCGCATTACTAATCCGCTGACATCGCCTGTAGGAGTAGGGGTATATTTTGAACCAACCTTTGGTCGTTTGAAGGATGCTATTGAAACCCGCCTCATAGTTCAATCAAATTTTTTAGATGATCGCTTACAACTCGTAGGTAATTTGGTTTTTGAAGCTGAAAAACTAAAGTTCGATGAAGAGCCAATTGAAGAGATTGTTTTAGACTTTGTTGGTGGTCTTTCCTACCGAGTTGCACCTAATTGGAGTTTAGGCTTTGAGTATCGTTTTCATAATGACTATGACGGCTTTAGCTTTGCCTCACAAACTCAAAGAGCCCATTTCTTAGGACCAAATATTCACTATGCCAATAAAGATTTCTGGGTGACGATGGCTATGAGAACGCAAATTGGTGGAGATTGTTGGGCCCCAGGCGATGCAGAGTGTTCTGATGGCATGGTATGGGATAGCCATGGTAGAAATGAATATATGTTGAAGGTTGGTGTACCTTTCTAAATGGGTAAATTTAATTGAGAAATTCATTATTACCTCTCACCTTATCACTCTCCCTCATTGGGGGAGTGAGTCCCATGGTCATTGCAAAAACATATATGTCAGCAGAAGAAGCAAAACATGTCATGTTTCCTGGGAAATATTTTTCGAAAGTTCAATTTGAAATATCAGCCGAAATACGTCAACAATTAAAAAAAATATCAGGTATCCACCATCCACTAACAAATAGTCAATTTTGGTTGGCAGGTGATGGGTCTTGGTTCATTGTTGATGAAGTAGTTGGTAAACATGAAATGATTACTTATGGATTGGGAATTGACCACTTGGGAAAAGTTAAAGAAGTTCAAATTCTTCAATATAACGAATCTTACGGACACCAAATTAGAGAAGTAAGTTGGCGTAAGCAATTTATTGATAAAAATTCAATTCATAAAATTCGACTCAATGAAGATATAGAAAATATTTCAGGAGCGACATTGTCTTGTAAGCACGTCACTGATGGTATTAGACGTTTAATGGCACTTCATTCACTTTTACTGAAAAAATTAAAAACTCATGATACGTTGTAAACCTTTGATGGGAACATTTATCGAAATTCAAATAGATTTTGAACAAGATCAAATGCAAGATAAAAAGAAATTGAATCAAGAACATATTGTCGCGGCTGCTTTCAGAGAAATTGAAAGGGTTGATTATCTGATGTCAGTTTTTGATCCACGTAGTGATATTTCTATCATTAATCAAACTGTAAGCTTACATAGCAAACCATCCTTAGAAATACATCCTTGGACATATGAAGTTCTTAAAACAGCAAAATATCTCCATCAAATAACAAGTGGCAGCTTTGATTGTGGTGTCGGTCATGTGTTAACAAGGTGGGGACTTCGACCCCATATGGAAGAGTTTAGTCACCTTTTAGGTAGTTACTCAATTGCTAATATCGAACTTGAAGAAAATCATTCCATCAGAGTTCATCATCCTGTTTTATTGGATTTAGGAGGCATTGCTAAAGGTTATGCAGTCGATCGAGCAGTCAATATTCTTAAAAGTTATGGTGTAGAAAAAGCAATTGTTAATGCTGGTGGAGATTTAAGAATTTTAGGTAGTGTGCCGAGAAAAATATTACTTCGTTTATTAGGTAATAAAACAGAATTTATTGATTTTGGGAAATTTGCAAATGTCGCAATCGCAAGTTCATCCAGTTTGATTAGAGATGAATCAGCAGTAGTCCAATCAAATCATCTTATTAATCCTCATCAACAATTGCCTATCATTGGTGAAAAAGTTTTCACAGTTACAGCTAAAAGTTGTATGTTAGCCGATGCATTAACGAAAGCATTAGCAGTTGATCAAAACCTGAGTGCTGGTTACTTTGAACTATTGGACGCAAAAGGCTTTTTAGTTAAAACCGATGTTGAGTCTCAACAAAGCTTCTCGAAAGCATGAAAAAATTTCAACGAATTAGTACCTTTTTAGTTGGCTTTATTTGTTGCTTAACGGGCATTTGGATATTTTTTTATCAAGATATTCTTGAGCGTTTTCCTAGTGAGTATCGCGAGTCATTAATTATTCACGGTATTACAGGGCAAATACTATTCATTGTTTTTGGGATGAGTTTAAATGGTCACGCACTTCATTATTTAAAAGATGGCAAAAATTTGAAGTGGGGATTAATTTTTTTTGGGGCATTATTACTTAATTTTTTGACCATATTTTTCTTGTATTACGGCAAACTCGAAACACGAGAAATAATGCATGTTTTACATGTACTGATGGGATTTGTAATCTTCATTTCTTTCCTTTGTCATCTGCATTTTGGAAAAATTTATCGATCAATGAAAAAACCTAAATATAATCACTAGGAAATACTTTTATTCAAAGCAACTTTAAATGGAGAATCCTAATGCCAGCAAATCGTGTTTATTTAACCCAAGAAGACGTTTCAAAAATCCTACAAGCTTCACAGCAGTTCGCAAAAGATAATAATTGGGCTGTAACAATCTCTGTAGTTGACGATGGTGGCCACTTATTAGGACTTTTACGTTTGGATGGTGCTGCACCAATGACGACATATATTTCACAAGAAAAAGCAAAAGCAGCTGCTTTGGGTAGAAGAGAGTCAAAAATATATGAAGACATTATTAATCAAGGGCGTACAGCGTTTTTAGGCGCAACCCCGGTATTACATGGTGTTTTAGAGGGTGGCGTAAATATTGTGATTGACGGCAACACGATTGGTGCGGTTGGTGTTTCAGGTGTTAAATCCTCTGACGACGCGCTCATTGCTAAAGCCGGAATCGCAACTTTAGGCTAAAAAAAGCATTTGCCCTCATAATAGAGGGCTGTGATAGAAAATACACCCCCAAATACTTCAGAAATGAATACTCCAGAAAATGACTTAGCCGTTGTGCCTGGAGTAACCTTCTCATCTTTCCTTAAGTCAGATTTGATATTAAAGGCAGTTGAAGAGCAAGGTTATACAATTCCCACCCCCATCCAAGCTCAAGCGATTCCTCATGTTTTAGCTGGTCGTGATGTGATGGGTGCTGCCCAAACTGGAACAGGTAAGACGGCAGCCTTTGTCCTTCCTATTCTCGAAATGCTCTTGCCAATGGCAAATACGAGCTCTTCCCCAGCGCGTCATCCCTTAAGAGCTTTAGTTTTGACCCCTACTAGAGAGTTGAGTGACCAAGTTGCTGAAAATGCATTTAAATACTCTCAATACACGCCTATTAGGACCGCAGTAGTGTTTGGTGGGGTTGATATCTCCCCACAAACTCAGCTCTTAAGAAATGGTGTAGAACTTCTTATTGCAACACCTGGCAGACTTTTAGACCATATTAGTCAAAAAACAGCTAATTTAAGCCAAGTTCAATTTTTGATTCTTGATGAAGCAGATCGCATGCTTGATATGGGATTTTTACCTGATTTACAAAAAATTCTCTCCCTTATTCCGAAAAATCGTCAAACTTTATTGTTTTCAGCGACCTTTTCTCCAGAAATAAAAAAATTAGCGCAAAGCTACTTAATCGATCCAATCACGATTGAAGTATCCCGTCAAAACGCCACGGCTGATACCGTAACGCAAGTAGTTCATAAAGTCAGTACTGATAAAAAATTACAAGTTTTAAAAAATGTCTTGCTAGCTAGAAAAAGACAAGGCTTGCCTAATCAATGCATTATTTTCTCGAACAGCAAAATTGGTTGCTCAAGGTTGGCTAAGTCACTTGAAAATGCAGGGATTAAAGCTGCTGCAATACATGGTGATAAAAGTCAGTTAGAAAGAATGAGTATTTTAGAGGGCTTTAAAAAAGGCGATATTGATGCGCTTGTTGCTACCGATGTAGCTGCTCGTGGACTTGATATCTCGAGTATGCCCTGTGTGATTAATTATGAATTGCCTTACAGTGCGGAAGATTATGTCCACCGAATCGGTAGAACTGGAAGAGCGGGCGCCAAAGGTGATGCAATTGCTTTAGTAGATCCATCGGAAATGAAGCTACTTCAAGAAATTGAGAAGTTAACTAAAAAACCCTTAATCCAAATTCCAGCGCCTGATGTTTCTGGGGATTTATCGGCTGATCCTATTTTTTACCTCCCCTATCAGGGCTCTGTTGCCGGAACTGTTGATCTAGCACCTTCGAACTCTAATCCTAAGCCTACATCTACTGTTAGGGCTGTAGGTGCCTTACTAGGCAATAAAAAGAAAAGTTAATTAATTTTCTAACTTTCGGTAATATTGAACTCGAATTTAGTTTTACCTTTGTCTTATCTTAGTTTCTAATCATCACCATTCAATCTCTAATAAAAGCTTTTATATTTGAGGTTTTAGTTAGTGTTTTTGATTGTGATTCAATGCCTATAAGACACTTAGGGGATGTCGCAAATCTGCTAGGGTAGATAGTCAAAAGCATATTAAAATTGAGTAATGTCAGATCCCAAATTTATCCATTTACGCCTTCATTCCGAATATTCTATTGTTGATGGAATTGTCCGTTTAGATGACGCTATCAAACAAGCTGTCAATTATCAAATGGGGGCTTTGGCGTTAACTGATTTGAGTAATTTATTTGGACTCATTAAATTTTACTCATCTGCTCGTAAAGAGGGAATAAAACCAATTGCTGGCGCTGATGTTTGGATAACAAATCCAACAGATGTAGCTAAACCCTTCAGAGCCTTATTGTTGGTGAAAAACCATACTGGTTATTTAAATTTATGCGAAATTCTTAGTAAGTCTAGTCTCGAAAATCAAGTTTTAGGAAGACCTGAAGTCAATTTAGATTGGTTTGCGCAACATAGTACTTCCTCACTGCAACAGGTCGGTCAAGTATTGTTATCGGAGGGATTAATTTGTCTCTCAGGTGGGGTTGATGGGGATGTTGGAGTTGCGTTACTCAATGACCAAATTGAGCTGGCTGATCAATCTGCACTGGCTTGGAGCGCTATTTTTCCGAATAATTTTTATTTGGAAGTTCAAAGAACAGGTCAGACCAAAGAGGAAAAATATATTCATCAAGTTGCGGATTTGGCAAACCGATTAGACTTACCCATTGTTGCCACGCATCCCATCGAGTTTATGTGTGAAGAAGATTTTAGAGCGCATGAAACAAGAGTATGTATTGCAGATGGAGATAAATTAGGCAATCCTAAGCGTAATGTTCGTTTTACTTCTCAACAATATTTCAAGAGTCCAGAGCAGATGCTTGAGTTGTTTGAAGATCTACCTAGTGCAATAGAAAATACGATTGAAATTGCGAAACGGTGCAACTTATCTTTGCAATTAGGCAAACCCAAATTACCAGATTTTCCAACGCCGAATAATTTGACCTTGGCGGAGTATCTTGGCTCATTGGCTAGAGAGGGTCTTGCACAAAGGATGTTGGTTTTATATCCTGATGAGGAAAAAAGAAATTCGATTTACCCAAAATATTCAGATCGTTTAGATTTTGAAATTAATACGATTGTGCAAATGGGATTTCCGGGCTATTTCTTGATCGTGGCGGACTTCATTGCTTGGGCAAAAAATAACGGCGTTCCGGTAGGGCCTGGTAGAGGATCAGGAGCTGGATCTCTTGTTGCGTACTCATTGGGTATTACTGATTTAGATCCTCTGGAATATAACCTGCTTTTCGAGCGTTTCTTAAATCCAGAGCGCGTTTCAATGCCTGACTTTGATATCGATTTCTGTCAATTAGGTCGAGATCGAGTTATTCAATATGTTAAAGATAAATATGGTCACGAATCGGTTAGTCAAATTGCTACCTTTGGTACGATGGCAGCTAGAGGTGCTATTAAAGACGTTGGTCGCGCAATTGAGCAGCCGTATTCTTTTGTCGACGCGATCTCAAAATTAATTGAAGCTAAGCCAGGTCAGCAAATCACGATTGCTGAAGCAATGAAAGCAAAGCCTGAATTAGATGACTTGTATAAGCAAAACGAAGAAGCTAGGCAGTTGATTGAGCTTGCTCAGCAATTAGAGGGTATTACGCGAAACGTAGGGATGCATGCTGGAGGTGTCTTAATTTCTCCCGGCAAATTGACTGATTTTTGTCCCCTTTATGTGCAGTCGGGTAATGAAGAAGGCGCCGGTGTCATAAGTCAATTTGATAAGGATGATGTGGAGGCCGTTGGCTTAGTCAAGTTCGACTTTTTGGGCTTAACTACCTTAACGATTTTAGATTTAGCTGAAAAATATATTCATCAACTTTATCCTGAGTTAACCAACTGGCGGGTAGGTAACGTTCCACTAGATGACCCATTAGCCTTTGATGTGCTCAAGTCTGCAAATACCGTTGCAATTTTCCAGTTAGAGAGTCGCGGCATGCAAGGTATGCTTAAAGATGCCAAACCTGATCGATTCGAAGATATTATTGCCTTGGTAGCCCTTTATCGCCCCGGTCCAATGGACTTGATTCCGTCCTATATTGCCAGAAAACATTTACGCCAAGAAGTTGAATATGCTGATCCGCGAGTTATTCCGGTTCTTGAGGAAACCTACGGCATTATGGTTTACCAAGAACAGGTAATGCAAATGGCACAGGTGATTGGTGGTTACTCATTGGGAGGAGCTGATTTATTACGGCGTGCAATGGGTAAGAAAAAGCCTGAGGAGATGGCTGAGCAAAGTAAGATTTTTGCTAAGGGCGCCATCGAAAATGGTTTAACACAAGAAAAAGCAGATGAGATATTTAAACTCATGGAGGCCTTTGCTGGTTATGGATTTAACAAATCTCACGCTGCAGCATATGCCTTGCTTGCGTACCATACGGCGTGGTTGAAAGCCCATTATGTAGCTGAATTTATGGCGGCCAACTTATCCTTGGCTATGGATGATACGGACAAAGTCCGTGTCTTATTTGAGGATGCAAGGGCGAATCAAGTTCAGATATTACCCCCAGATATTAATCAAGGTGAGTATCGTTTCGTGCCGATGCGCCGTGATCCAAAAGATGTCACACAAAAAGCAACGCATATTAAATACGGTTTGGGTGCCGTTCGAGGGACAGGAGAAAATGCCATTCTGGAGATTGTTCGCGTTCGACAAGAAAAACCATTTATGCATTTATTTGATTTTTGTTTGCGTGTGGACCGAAGAGTCGTCAATCGTCGATCCATCGAAGCTTTGATTCGGGCTGGTGCTTTTGATGCCATTGCGCCAAATGGTGTGCAGGGGCGCTCAATCTTATTAGAGTCTTTGCCTAATGCTATGACTGCTGCAGAACAAGCGATTGCTTCTGCTAATCAAGTTAGTTTATTTGAAATGCCCGGCGAAGAAGAGGGAAGTGAGCCTGAATATGTTCAAGCTGCCGAGTGGGGTGATAAAAAACGATTACAAGAAGAAAAATTAGCGCTGGGCTTTTGTATCTCAGGGCACTTATTTGACGCCTATAGAGAAGAAGTTAGAAAGATTGCGCGGGTACCTTTAAATAAAGTCAGTATGTCTTCCGGCGAAAAAATAGTCGCTGGAATCATCGTTTCGCAAAGAACGAATAAGACGAGAAGTGGAGTGATGTATTCAATGATGATTGATGACGGTACGGATCAATTTGAACTGACTGTCTTTGAAGATGTATTTGAAAATTATCGTGATTGTTTTAAAGAGGATGAATTACTGATTGCCAAAATACTAACCAAAGTTCAACCCGCCAATGAGAATTTTTCTGGCAGTATTAGACACATTGTGCAAGCGGGTATGAATATAGCCATGGCTAGATTACGTTACGCCCAATCTATCCATTTCGCGCTGACAACCCAAGTAAACATAAGACAACTAAACGAAAAGTCAGAAAAGTTCTTTCACCAAGTGCAAACAGTTACACCCATTGGTAGCAAAAAACCCAATGATGGTCTTCGCATGACAGCAGAACTAACCTCAACAACGGGTGTTTGTGAACTGGAATTCCCGCAAAACTGGCGACTGTATCCTGATGATACGAATATTCAAGTATTTAATAACTTATTACATCAGGTAGGCGTTCGTTCAAATTTAAAAATAATTTATGCGATTTAATAATGTTCGACAGTTCTCGAAAATGAGTCTATCAATCTAATTCAAGAATCTTTTGAAGTGATTGAATGACTCGGGTTGAATCTAGTTCTTCAAGGCATAAGCTTCGGCTATCTGCGTGATCATCGCATCCAGCTTTTCTGCAGGGGACACAAGAATTTGGACCTTGTAAGATTGTTACATTGCCCATTGTTTGTGAAAGGGCCCTAATTTGGTAGGGTTGTTTGCCACTAAAGCCGTTTGGCCATGGACCAAAATTAGTTGGTGGAGTAGCGCCAAAAAGGGCAATGGTTGGAGTGTTACATGCCGCGGCCAGGTGCGTCACTGAGGTATCAACTCCCAAATAAGCCCTTACTTGTCGAAGTAAGGTTGCTAATTCGCTGAAACTAACCTTACCAGTCAAATTTATTACTTGATCCTTTGCTTTTTGACTCAGCCCTTTAATAATCTCTTGTGCCAATTCGACATCTACCTTTGAATCACCCCCACTAATCAATACCGGAATATTCTGATCAGAGAGAAATTCGATGGTAGATAGCCAGTTTGACAAGGGCCATTTTTTATAGGCATTTAGGGGGCTGGGATGAATAAGAACACTACTAGTCGCAATTTCGTTTGCTAAAAGTGATGGTGATACTTTGCTCGGGGCATCAATCACTATTTCCTGAGTGATTTCCTTGCCTTGAGTAAAAGGCTCAACTAATCGCAATTTTTCTGTTACAACATGCTGTTCAAAATAGTTAATCGGTACTTGATAATCCGTAATCCACTTTTTCCAGCCTTGGTCTTCCTGACCAATATGCATGACACCGACTCTTCTCATAGCAGCAAATAAGCCATATAAATAGGAGCGATCACTTGGTTGGGTAATGATTGCTAAATCATACTGAAAGAAAACTTTTTTTAGGAGATGTAAGTACTCTTTAATTTTTGGCTTTGGACTTGAGCCAATAATTTCGTATAAATATGGATTACCCTCTAAAATACCAATTGCACTTTTAAATCCTAGGAAATCGATTTGTGCCTCGGGCCAAATTTCATGGGTACGTTTAATCAAGGGTGTTGTTATGAGGGTATCACCAATTTGTCTTGTCGCGATAATTAAGATTTTCTTAAAACGCGGGGTATCAGTTAGTGAGTTTTGATATGTTTTCATTAATTAATAGTTTAATTCAATAACTTGAGATAATCAGTGCTATGAAGCTAGAAAATCAACAAGTATTTATCCGTGTCATTAGTTATTTGAAGCCATTTAAATCAATGATTACCATGGCCTTATTAGCTATGGCAGTCGTTGCGGCTACCGAGACATCCATTCCAGCCTTAATGAAGCCACTCTTAGATCGGGGTTTTACAGGTGGTTTTGATGAAAAATTATGGCAAGTACCCGTCTTTTTAGTCGGCATTGCATTTATTCGGGGTGCTGCACAGTTTCTATCCAACTATTGGCTCAATCGCGTCATTAATAATGTTTTACTAGTTTTACGTGAACAAATGTTCAAAAAACTATTACAAGCGTCTACGGATTTCTTTTTGCAAAGTACTGCTGCTAATTTAATTAATACGGTTGTATTTGAAGTAAATAACGTATTGAGTATTTTAAGTAGCGTAGCTATTAATTTAGTGCGCGACTCCTTACAAGTCATTGGTCTGTTGGCTTATCTCTTTTATTTAAATTGGAAACTGACTTTAGTTGTTTTTGTGATTTTTCCAGTCATTGGTTTCATTATGAGCCGGATTAATCGTCGTTTACGCTTAATTAATCGTCAACAACAAGACTTTACAAGTCGTTTGGCTTATGTGGTCGAAGAGGCTGCTGCAGGTCATAAAGTAGTTAAATTAAATAATGGCCAAGATTATGAAATGCAACGATTTAAGATCATGGCTGAAGAGTTAAGAGCTTTTGCTATTAAAGCTTCTATTGCAGGAGGGCTTAATCAACCTCTGACTCAGTTGATTGCTTCGATAGCACTATCAGTTGTTTTACTGATTGCTATTATTCAGTCGAGTTCGATGGGGACTACTGTGGGCGAGTTTGCTGCATTTGTAACCGCGATGCTTCTGATTATTTCTCCTTTAAAACATTTAGCAGATATTAACCAACCTTTGCAAAGGGGATTGATTGCCGCTGAAATGATTTTTGGTCTAATTGATCAACCTGCTGAAGTCGAACTTTTAGAAGACAATACGATTCCTCTAACTGTGGCAAAAGGACAAATTGAATTTAAAGATATTGCTTTTGCATACTCAAGTAAAGTCTCGGATACGATGGATCTTCAAACGAGAGAGGTTTTAAGAGATATTCAACTCAGTATTCAACCGGGTGAAGTGATTGCTTTTGTTGGACCATCTGGGAGTGGAAAAACTACTTTAGTTAATCTAGTACCCCGTTTTTTTGAGCCGACTCAGGGTGGTATTTACCTTGATGGTGAGTTGATTTCTCACTATCGATTAAATGATTTGCGAAAACAAATCGGCTTTGTGAGCCAAGATGTTATTTTATTTAACGATACGATTGCTGCGAACGTGGCTTATGGTGTGGTAGAAGCAAAAGACATCAATCGCGTGAAAGTTGCAGAGGCGATTGCTGCTGCGAATTTAACTGAGATGATTAGAAATTTACCCGATGGTATCGACACCTTAATTGGTGACAATGGCAATCGCTTATCGGGTGGTCAACGACAACGCATGGCCATTGCAAGGGCAGTCTATAAAAATGCACCAATTTTGATTTTGGATGAAGCAACCTCAGCGCTCGATTCTGAGTCTGAGAGACAGGTCCAAGATGCTTTAGAGTCCTTGATGCATGGTCGAACAACGCTCGTTATTGCACATAGACTATCGACGATTGAAAACGCTGACCGCATCGTTGTGCTGGAGCATGGCAGAATTGTTGAACTTGGTACGCATCAAGAACTTATTGAATTGAACGGCTTGTATTCTAGCTTGCACCGACTTCAGTTTGCGGGGCGAGACTAAAGTATTATTTACTGAGTGCTCTAAGTTATTGAGTTTACAAAATACTTGCTAGTTTTAGCTGAGAACAATGTCATATTTTTCTTGTGAAAAACTGCCCTCAGCTAACAGCAAAATAGGCTTGCCAACAAATTCACATAACTCAGCTAAATATTGGCTTTGTTCTTCGAGGAAAGTATCAATGACGTCTGGGCAGGCTACGATACGGAACTGTTTAGGATTAAACTGCCGATGTTCTCGAATGATTTCCCTTAAAATTTCATAACAAATAGTTTGCGGTGTTTTCACTTCACCTTTACCACTGCAGACTGGACAAGGTTGACATAGTTGATGCGCTAAAGATTCTCTAGTTCTTTTACGCGTCATTTCGACTAAACCGAGTGAAGAAAAAGAGCTGACTGAATTTTTAACTCGGTCTAATTCTAAGCTTTTCTTTAATTCGTTTAATACCAATGTTTGATGTTCTTCGATATGCATATCAATAAAATCAATAATGATAATGCCTCCTAAATTACGAAGACGTAACTGCCTAGCAATGGCTTTTGCTGCTTCTAAATTGGTTTTATAAATTGTATCAACAAAGGTTTTTGCACCGATGTAGCTTCCTGTATTCACATCTATTGTCGTCATCGACTCCGTTTGATCAATCATCAAATACCCACCAGATTTGAGATTCACCCTGCGATTGAGTGCGAGGTTGATTTCATTTTCCACATCATACAAATCAAACAAGGGTCTTTCACCACGATATAAGACAATCTTATCAACGATATTTGGAATAAATGTACTGGTAAACTCGCGTAATTTTCTAAAATTCTCCGCGGAGTCTATTCTAATTTGTGTCGTTTTCTCTTCAGCGATATCACGCATTACTCGCTCTATGAGAGTTAACTCCTGATAGACTATTGAGGTAACTGGTAGGCGAAGTGTGTTGTCATGAATTTTTTCCCAACTGCGGACTAAATAATGTAAATCCTGGCTAAGATCTTCATTAGTTGCTTCTTCTGCACTCGTGCGAACAATAACACTGCCTTTGAAGTTTTCTGGCAGTATCTCTTTTACACGTGCTTTGAGAATGTCACGATTCTCTTCTTCAGTGATTTTTTGTGAAATACCGATTTGTCCATCTTTCTCGTCATTCGGCAGATACACTAAGTTTCTTCCTGCAATACTAATGTTGGTTGTTAAGCGAGCACCCTTAGTTCCGAGTGGGTCTTTTAAGACCTGAACTAAAATTGTTTGACCATCAAAGACCACTTTTTCAATGGGTTGCTCATGCGCACTATGAATATCAGCGATGTGAATAAACGCAGATTTATCTAGACCAATGTCAATAAATGCAGATTGCATTCCTGGTAAAACACGCATTACTTTACCAAGGTAAATATTACCTACGTACCCTCTATTTTGGGCGCGCTCGATTAAAAGTTCCTGCACTTCTCCTTGACTAATGAGTGCAACTCTAGTTTCTTGGGGGGTAAAGTTGATTAATATTTCTTCGCTCATTACTTAAGAATAAATGGTATTTGCGCATAGTCAAGTAATTGTGTTGTTTCAAAGATTGGCAATCCCATGACACCACTATAACTCCCGTCAATTCGATCAATTAAAGCACTGCCAAGACCTTGTATGCCGTAGGCGCCAGCTTTACCCATAGGCTCTTTGGTCTTTACATATGACTGTAGGCGCTCAATAGGGTTATTAGCAAAATGTACTTGGGTAGACGATACTTTTATTACCGGCATACTTTGAAGGTCTTTTTGTATTGCGATAGCTGTATGAACCCAGTGAAACTTACCATTTAAAAGAGTTAATATTTCTAAAGCGTGCTGCTCATCTTTAGGCTTACCAAGAATTAAATCTCCCACATTGAGTAAAGATGTTTGCTGGTCACGTATACAAACGGTTGTATCAGCACATAATATGGGTTTCCATGGAGTCTCTATGCGTTTGGATAATCGCTTCACTGAGGCGTCTAACTTGGCAAGAGTGACCCTTTTTACATAATCGATACCCATCTCGCCTAATTGAAGATTCTCTAAGGACTCAGTGTCTTCGTGGGAATCTGGATAGAGGATTTCGAACTGAACTCCCAAATCTTGGAGGATTTGAGCGCGTCTTGGACTTTGAGAGGCTAAGTACATTTTATTCACGATGATAGGGGTGTCCTTGCAAAATAGTATAGGCGCGATATAACTGTTCAATTAAGATGAGTCTAGCCATGGCATGCGGCAAGGTCATACTGGATAGGCGGATTAAGCTCGTTGCTTTTTGTTTGACTTCTTGTGAAAGTCCGTCAGCCCCACCAATTAAAAATACGACATCTTTCCCTTCTTGACGCCAATCCTGCATTAATTGGGTAAGTTGCATTGTCGTTAGGTCTCGACCTTTTTCATCCATAGCAACAATAGTGGCATTTTTAGGTAAGGCCTCAAGTATCTTAAGGCCTTCCTTGATTGGAGAAAGATCAGGTTTTAATTCTTTGACTTCGATGGGGAAGTCTTTTGGCATTCTTTTAATGTAGTCGTTAGCAGAGGTCTCTACCCAACTAGGCATTTTATGTCCTACTGCAATAATCTGCAGCTTCAATTAGTCCTCGTCGTCGTCAAAATCCATTGGACCACTAGTCGGGCCGGATTGCTTACTGAGTTTTACACGAACTGGTTTACCGCCCCACATACCTTCCAATTGGTAATAAACTCGGATAGCCGGCAGTAAGATATGAACCACGACATCACCACAATCGACTAATACCCACTCACCAGTTTCTAAACCTTCTATGGAAATTACTTCACCACCTTTTTCTTTAACGGCAGTACTAACAGAAAAGGCTAAGGCTCTGGTTTGACGATTGCTATTACCAGTTGCAATGACGACTCTATCAAACAGGTTAGTTAGCTTTGTGGTGTCAAAAACACGAATATCTGAAGCTTTTACCTCCTCTAGTGCGTCGATTACAGTTCTTTGTAGTTTTCTTAAATCCATACTAAAAGTAGATCCTTTTTTAGTTAAAGCTTGCGTAAATATTTTGAGCGAAGATGCATTCTAGGACATTTGGAGAAAGGGCGCTCATTAAATTTTCCTTTGTCCGGTCAAGATGAAGTTGTTCTCTTAATTGAGTTGATGATAAATCAACATGAAAACTTTCATCAAAAAAGATTTTTCCAAAGGGTTTTTCTTGCAGATCGCGCACATCATGCGTCATCCTTTGATCAAAAATAGCAATAATTTCATCTAAGGTTTCAGGATGTTGAGGATCAAGGTAGGCTTGACCTTTGTTTGGCGATATCCGCCGACTTGCGACTGCCAGATGGAGAAAGTCTGGCAATTTTTGCCAATCATTCCAAGAAGGTAGGTTTTGATAGGAGTCCGCGCCCATTAGCCATACAAGCGCTTGATCATTTCCATATAAATCTCTCAGTTCCCGCGCTGTATCAATCGTGTAGCTAGGACCAACTCGGTCTAACTCTAGGCGACTAACTGAAATTTCTGCTGGACAAGAGGATGTTACATAAAGATCTTTTAAATCCTTGGCAGCTGCCTCAGTCATCTGAAAGCGAAGTTCTGCAGGGGTAATTAAACTACTTTTTTGCCACGGTTGACCCGCAGGAAGCCAAATTAACTGGGTGAGTCCAAGCGAATCAATAAAGTTTTTAGCGAGCCGAATATGCCCCCAATGAGGTGGATCAAAAGTTCCCCCTAAAATTCCAATCATGAAAGCCAGTCTCTAGGTTTCAAAAAGTAGTTCATTAAACGATCTTCTGGTGAATTGGGTGGAATAGGGCGTTGATATTGCCACCTAGCGATTGGAGGCAGTGACATCAAAATTGACTCCGTCCGTCCGCCTGATTGCAAGCCAAAATGAGTACCTCGGTCGAAAACAAGGTTGAATTCAGTATATCGACCACGCCTGTATTCCTGAAATTCTTTTTGTGCTGGGCTATATGGATCTTGATAATGTTTTTTTACGATGGGTAGATACGCATCTAGCAGTGAATTACCGACTGCCTGAGTCATCTCAAAGCTTTTCTCAAAACCAAGTTCCGTAAAGTCATCAAAAAATACGCCACCAATTCCCCTTGGCTCTGCACGGTGTGGAAGATAAAAGTATTTATCACACTGCTCTTTAAACTTTGGATAGTACTTTGGATCAAAGTTATCAAGAGTATTTTTACACGTTTGATGAAAATGCCTGCAATCTGCTTCATCGCCATAGTAAGGGGTTAAATCCATCCCCCCACCAAACCACCAAACCGGATCAACGCCTGCTTTTTTTGCTAGAAATACTCGAATGTTCATGTGAACAGTCGGTATCATTGGATTCAG
>CAISYI010000150.1 GCA_903889595.1 uncultured beta proteobacterium | reverse complement strand
TGTGCCCGCACAGTAAAAATTGGTCCTCGCATTTCGTATTTAGCTCTCTAGCTGTTGACGAGCACGTTTTTTCATAAAAGGGAGGTTGTAATAGAGTATGCAACGAATTGCGCTAAATCCATCTTTCCACGTGATTTTCTTACCTTCTTCGTAAGTTCTTCCACTATAAGAAATTGGAACTTCATAAACTCGTAATTTCATCGCCGCAACCTTCGCAGTTATTTCTGGTTCAAGGCCAAATCTTTTCTCTTGTATACTCAATTTTTTTGCATATGTTGTTAGGAATGCCTTGTAGCAAGTTTCCATATCAGTCAGATCCAAATTGGTCATAATATTTGAAAGCGTGGTTAATAATTTATTTCCAAGACGGTGCCAATAATAAAGTGCTCTACGTGAGTCATAGCTCAAAAACCTCGAACCAAAGACCACATCGGCTCGGCCATCCAATAAGGGTCTAATTAATCTCGGAAATTCTTCTGGGGCATATTCTAAATCTGCATCTTGGACAATCAAATATTCTAAATTTGCCAGAGAGATTCCACGTGCGATCGAACTCCCCTTTCCTTCATTTTTTTCATTTTTGTAATACTTTATTCTTGAATCTTTCAACGCCAAAATAAGCTGTGCTGATGAGTCAGTTGAAAAGTCATCTATAACTATTATCTCGCCGACCACATCTTGCTTTGAAACTCTACTAATTAGCTCCTGAATTGTTTTCTCTTCGTTGAAACAAGGAATAATGACTGATAAGGAATTTTGGTTATTTATTTCATAAACCATTTTTTATTCCATTCAATCTCGTTTCAAAATCAATAATTGTTTTCCTTATACCCTCACTGCGATCGATTTTTGGATACCAATCTAGTAGTGCTTTTGCTTTTTCTATATTCGGCTCTCGTTTTTTTGGATCGTCTAAAGGAAGCGGCAAAAAATTCAATTCTGATTTTGAGTTAGTCATTGCAATAATTTCTTTGGCAACATCAACCATTGATGTTGGGGCTGGATTTCCCAAATTAATCGGCTCGTGAACATTATCTTTAAGGAAGAGTTTAACAAGTCCTTCGATCAAGTCTGTCACATAACAAAAACTGCGAGTTTGATTTCCATCTCCATAGACCGTTAATGGTTCATTTTTAAGTGACTGGACAATGAAATTGCTAATCACGCGGCCATCATTAAACGCCATTCGCGGGCCATATGTGTTAAAAATACGAGCTACGCGAATATCTACGTCATATTGTCTGTGATAATCAAAAAATAGAGTTTCTGCGGCTCGCTTCCCCTCGTCGTAGCAGGAACGAATTCCAATTGGGTTTACATTGCCCCAATAGGTTTCCACTTGAGGTGATTGTTCTGGATCGCCATATATTTCGGATGTACTTGCTTGTAAAACTTTTGCACCAGTTCGTTTTGCCAGCCCTAAAATATTTATTGCTCCGTGTACATTTGTTTTGAATGTTTGAACCGGATTTTTTTGATAGTGAATAGGAGATGCAGGGCATGCGAGATTAAAGATTCCATCGATTTCAAGGTATATGGGAAAAGTTACATCGTGTCTTATTAATTCAAATTTGGGATTATCAATTATCGCTGTCAGATTAAATTTTGAGCCTGTATAGTAATTATCAATACCAATCACTTCATGATTCATTCGTAATAAGGTTTCACATAGATGTGAACCAAGGAAGCCTGCAGCACCAGTAACTAGTAACTTCATAGGTGTTAAGGTATCATTATTGAGGCTTGTAAATACGTTAAATAGACAGTCCACATAATATTTTCATTTTTAGCCGAAAAGTCCAAAATATTGAGCATCTGTAGCTCACTTAAGGGCTGTATTTGCACTCTTTTCCGTTTCGGTGAATCCACATTTACAAGAGGGTTTACGGCAATCTTTTTATGCTTCATACCTCTCTTGATCGCTCCTCTTAATGTCGCATGACAATGAGCCATCGAATTGTCACTAAGAACAAAATCCCTCTTTATCGTCGGATCGTCACTGAGAACTAAGTCTCTCTTTATTGCTGCATAAGCAATTTCG
>CAISYI010000149.1 GCA_903889595.1 uncultured beta proteobacterium | reverse complement strand
TAAATTAAATTGTTTGCGTAATATCGGATGGGGATTAATTGCATTGGCTTGCTTGGGATAAGCACGATGACCAATCGGTCCTAAGATCCATCCGTCTAAAGTATGTAAGGTTTCTAAAGTTTCTGGTGGAAGCGTATTACCATGTGTATCTAATGCCCGTCTGCCTATAGGTAATGGCACCCAATCGATCTTTACACCATGAAGATCTGCGGCTGCCTTAGCAACCTCTACAGCTGCAGGAACAATCTCATGTCCAATATCATCACCTTCTAAAATACCTACTTTTAATATTTTTTCCATCACTCACTCTTCTAATTGAATATTTTTAGCTTTTGCTAAAGCAGTCCACCGACTTATTTCATTTTTAATAAATTGTCCAAATTGTGCAGCACTCATTGGCATTGGTTCAACCGCCTCGATTGCTAATTTTTCTCGCATCTCAGGCAACTTCAAAGTTGCCACTTGAGTTTCATTCAGTCGCTCAACAATATCTGCTGGCATGCCAGCAGGACCTACAGATCCATACCACTGCATGGCATCAAAGCCTTTAAAACCAATCTCTTCCATCGTTGGTACGTCTTTAAGAACACTACTTCGCCTTGGTCCAGTCACTGCCAAGGCACGCACCTTTCCGGACTGAATATATTGTAGAGCTGCGGCCAAACCTGGAAACATTGTTTGTGTTTGATTACCCAATAGGTCATTAATCGCTGGGGCAATTCCTCGATAGGGAATATGCAGCAGATTAAGGCCAGTTTCTTGCTTAAAAAGTTCCATCGTCATATGCGTTAATGATCCCTGACCAGCAGTACCATAAGAAAGCTTACCCGCATTTTTTCGAGCGTATTCGATAAAATCTTTCATGTTTGTAACTGGCACTTGACTATTTACAACCAGGACATTCGGCGTAGCGCCAATCATCCCAATCGGTGTAAAGTCTTTAATCGGATCATAAGGAACCTTACGCGTAGCTGGGTTGGTGCCGTGAGTTGCAACATATCCTTGCATCAAGGTATAACCATCTGGAGCCGCGCGCATAGTGGCTTGCGTGGCAATGACCCCACCCCCGCCACTTTGATTTTCAACCACAAAGGTTTGGCCCAAAAAACGTCCCCATCGCTCTGTGACCACACGGGCAATCATATCGTTACCACCCCCAGCAGCAACCGGGACAATATATCGAATCGGTCTAGTGGGATAAGATTGGGCTCCTACCAAAAGTGGTAAGGAGAGGGCAGCTGTGGCACCAATAAAATCACGTCTATTCATATGAAAACTTAATACCCCATTTAAATTAATCGACCTTTACATCGGCAGATTTGACCAGCTTTACCCAAAACTTTTCGTCTTCGGTGAGAAACTTAGAAAAATCTGCGGGTGACGCAGATAAGGAAACATCGGTTCCTTCTCTTGCGAGAGCAGCTTTCACATTGGGTTGACGCAAAGCACTCTGCGTAGCCTCAAATATTTTTTGAATAATGGGCGCAGGTGTTCCATTCGGTACAAAAAGTCCATACCAAAATTCGATTTCATAATCAGGTAATCCTGCTTCTTTCATACCGGGTAAATTCGGTGCTAATTGGGAACGCTCCTTACTCGAAATACCCAATGCACGTAAGCGACCACTTTGAACCATGGGCAAGACAGAAGGGGGAGTACCAAAAGTTAACTGTGTATCTCCTGCAACCACTGATTGAATCGCTAATGATCCTCCCCTAAATGGAATATGCGTCATTTTGATATCTGCAATTTGACTAAAAAGAGCTCCCGCCAAATGGGGTGCAGAACCGTTTCCAGAAGTGGCATAGTTCAAATTTCTTTGATCTTGTTTTGCTTTAGCAATCAAGTCTTTGACTGAAAAAATCCCAGTATTAGGATTGACTGCAATAACGACTGGTGAACTGGTCACCTTACTAATCGGTTGAAGGTCACTAGGCCGATAACTTAACTTTGGATTCAAGGCTGGGTTAACAGAAATACTACTTGGACTTGCAATTAAGATCGTGTATCCATCTGGATTGGATTTTGCGACGCTTTCAGCTGCAATACTCGAACCTGCCCCAGGTTTATTTTCAATAATAATATTTTGTCCCAAGGCCAAACCAAGAGGAACGCTAATGTTGCGAGCAACATAGTCTGCAGCACCCCCTGGCGTAAACCCAACAATCAGTCGAATCGGCTTGTTAGGATAGGTTTGGGCTTGAGTTACTCCACAAAAGCTAATCAACAGAAAAAAGGTAAGTCGCGTATAAATCGAAAGTTGAAATATTTTCATCTGTTGCACCAATCACTTTGTTAAGGGGAGTTCAATTTGACAGCTTAAATATTATTCCAATCCAGCCAATACAATTTTCCCTAAGTGCAGATTAGAGTCCATTAGTGCTTTGGCAGCAAGCAACTCGTCGAATGGGAATACTTTGCCGATTAAGGGGAGCGCCTGGCCTTTTGCGAACAAGGGTAAGATTTCTTGTCTAAAGGCAGGCAAGGACTCAGCCCTTTGCTCAGGATTTCTCAGTTTATTAGAAACCCCAAATAGTTTTAATCGCTTCGTATGTAAAAGCTGAATATCAATTTCTGCTTTAAGGACGTTGTCAACATAACCCACTGTCGCTAAACGTCCTTCAAAAGCCATCGAGCGAAGAGACTCAGCAAATACCGAACCACCCACCGTATTGATCACTAAATCCACACCCTTACCTTCAGTAACTTGCATCACTTCATCATAAAAATTAGGTGCGCGAGTACAAATGCCTAGGTCAAGGCCAATGTTTTTAAGAATATCTAATTTCTCTTGAGAGCCCGAGGTCCCAATCACTTTAGCGCCCAGTGTTTTTGCCATAGCCAGTGCAGTGACTCCTACCCCAGAAGTTAC
>CAISYI010000148.1 GCA_903889595.1 uncultured beta proteobacterium | reverse complement strand
ATGGGGCAGGCAATGACTTTATTGTGATTGATGGCATCCATCAGGATCTTTCTAATATGAGTCGTGCACAGTGGCGATTTTTGGCTGATCGACAATTTGGTATTGGTGCCGATCAAATTTTATTAATTGAAAAACCAACTCGTCCTGATGCTGAATTTAAATATCGCATCATCAACCATGACGGTTCTGAAGTAGAGCAGTGTGGAAATGGTTCGAGGTGTTTTGTTAGGTTTGTGAGAGAAAAAAATCTTACGGAAAAAAAACAAATTAAGGTAGAAGTTGCCCATACTTTACTGACTCTTAGTGAGAAAGATCACGGCTTAGTTGAAGTAAATATGGGAGCACCCATCTTAGACTTGCCAGTAATTCCATTTAAGCCAATGGGACTTGAATCGCAATCCGCTATCAACACTACCAATTATTTATTACCGACACCACAAGGATCCTTTTGGATTACACCCGTTTCGATGGGCAATCCACATGCTGTTCAAGTCGTTGCATCAGTTGATGAAGCTCCGGTTCTCTTAACTGGACCTTTGATTGAACATCACCCGAGTTTTCCTGCCCGCGTTAATGCTGGATTTATGCAAGTTATTGATCGTCAAACGATTCGCTTAAGAGTGTTTGAGCGTGGTTCAGGAGAGACTCTATCTTGTGGCACTGGTGCGTGTGCTGCTGCTGTTGCAGGCATCTTACAAGGTCTACTTGATTCACCAGTGGCGGTTCACACCAAAGGTGGGGAGCTCTTGATTGAGTGGCAATACAAAACCGAGGGTTTAGTAGCCAATGTCATGATGACGGGACCAGCGGCAACAGTATTTGAAGGCAAAATTGAGGTCCCAGACCTTTAAATCAAGGCTATCTAATACCGTAGGTATTACGATAAGTTTGTACTGCTGATAAATTTTGCTGTAGATTTAAATCGGATGTATTTTGTAGGAAATCAAGCAAGTCTTGTAAATTCGCAATCGCAATGACAGGAATACCGAACTCTTCCCGAACTGCTTGCACAGCAGAGAATTCGCCAACATTGAACGCGTCACCAGAACGTTCCATCCGGTCTAAGGCAATAAGAACCGCACAAGGCTGTGCTCCAGCTTTTTTAATGATCTCTACGGACTCACGCACTGAGGTTCCTGCAGAAATCACATCATCAATAATGACAACTTTGCCTTGTAGTTTAGCTCCCACAAGCGTGCCGCCTTCACCATGGTCTTTTACTTCTTTACGGTTGTAGGCAAAGGGAATATTTTTATTTTTATTAGCTAATGCGACTGCCGTAGTTGCCGCCAAAGTAATACCTTTATAGGCTGGGCCAAACAACATATCAAATTCGATTTGGCTGGCAAGTAAGGCATTGGCATAAAACTCACCTAGAGCGCCCAGCCTTGCTCCATCATTAAAATCTCCCGCATTAAAGAAATAAGGGGACATACGACCCGCTTTAGTTTTGAAAGATCCAAAGGCTAAGACTTTAGCATCTAGAGAAAACTGGATAAATTCGAAAGAGTTTGAGTTCATAGTAGATCGGATAAGATTAATTTCATCTATTTTAAGTCGCTATGAGTTTTTGTTTTATTTTTTCTTAAGGCACTAGTATTTCGCCGTACCTATGGGATTAAAATATCTTATTAAATAATGTATTTAGAACCCAAAATGAGAATTATCGTCACAATTGAAGATTCTTTATATCAGCAAGCTTTAGATTTAGCTGATCCATCGATGACCAAGTCTGACTTGTTTAATGAGGCAATTAAGGTCTTCGTTCGTGTTAGAGCAGCGAAGCGTTTAATCGCTTTAGGGGGCGCAATGCCAAGGATAAGTGATATTCCTAACCGAGATTAATCCGACGGATAATAACTATTTTGTTAAATCATTTTTTTTAATAAACTTCTGACTCTTATGATAAAAATCGTTTCCGCCAACTTAAACGGCATCCGCGCTGCTACGAAAAAGGGCTTTCTACAATGGCTAGCAACAAGTGACGCTGATTTTGTTTGCTTACAAGAAATTAAAGCGCAAGCAAATGATCTCGGGGAAGAGTTCATAAAGCCTGGAAACTATCAAGGCTACTTTCATTTTGCGCAGAAAAAAGGCTATAGTGGCACCGGTATTTATACTCGCCATCAACCGGACGAAATTATTACTGGCTTTGGTGTTGAGGAGTTTGACAATGAAGGTCGATATACAGCTTTACGGTTTGGTAAGCGTTGGATCATCTCTGCCTACTTCCCTTCGGGATCTGCCTCAGAGGATCGACAAGCTTCGAAATTTAGATTCTTAGATGTCTTTTTACCCTTTATCGTGCAACTCAAAAAGTCTGGTTGTGAGATTGTTTTGTGTGGCGATATTAACATTGCTCACCATGAAATCGATTTAAAAAATTGGAAAGGTAACATCAAAAACTCAGGCTTTTTACCTGCTGAACGTGCTTGGTTAACTCACCTCTTTTCGCAAGAAGGATTTACCGATGTTTATCGCTTATTGGAACCAAACGCAACCGACAGTTGCTACACTTGGTGGAGTCAACGAGGACAAGCTTATGCGAATAATGTTGGTTGGCGCATTGACTATCACATCGTCAGCGATGCATTAGCCAAAACTGCAAGGACTCAAAAGATTTATAAAGAAGAGCGGTTTTCCGATCACGCACCACTCATCATTGATTATGACTTTAGCTTATCCACTTAAGAGTTTTCTGCATCCTTAGGCGCATATTTTTCAACTAGATAGATCAAGATAAACACTGGCATACCAATAATTGCTGTAAAAACAAAAAATTGTTGGTACCCAAAATGATCTACAAACATCCCTGAAAAACCTGCCAACCATTTTGGTACGATTAACATCATCGAACTAAATAAAGCATATTGCGTTGCACTATATTGGATATTTGTAAGAGATGAAATATAAGCAATAAAAGCTGCTGAAGCAATTCCAGAGCTTAAGTTATCTGCAGAGATTACAAAAATTAAGCCGTAAACATCATGTCCGATTGTAGCTAGCCAAGCGAATAATAAATTACTTACTGCTGATAAAAAAGCGCCTACCATTAAGATTCTTAGAATACCAAAACGAATGGTTAATCCTCCGCCAATAAAAGCACCAACGAGCGTCATAATGACTCCAAAAACCTTAGATGTAGCTGCAACCTCATCCTTGGTATAGCCCATATCCACATAAAAGGGATTAGCCATAATGCCCATTACTACATCACTAATCCGGTAGACCGCGATCAAAGCTAAGATCAAAACTGCATACCATCCATACCGACCAATAAACTCCGCAAATGGTTGTAAAAATGCCTCTTTTAACCAAGCCATAGGATTTTTTGGAGAAGTCCTCGCACTTGCCGGTGGCTTCTCTTTTGAGATTAAGACAATTAATAGGCCAGGCAACATCGATGCAGCCATCCATCCATAGGCTACGTGCCATGCATTTAAATCATATCCCGTACTTTCACCTTGAGCCCTTGCAGCCAACCATAATGCGCCCGCGCCGGCCCAAATCATTGCTAAGCGATAACCAGTCTGATAGGCGGCAGCTAAAGCACCCTGTTCCTCAGCTGAAGCCGATTCAATTCGAAAAGCGTCTAGTGCAATGTCTTGGGTTGCTGAACCAAAAGCAACTAAAAGGGCACTCCAAACTAAGATAGATAAATTGAGTACAGGATCTGCCTGCGTCATGCCGAGTAAGCCTAAAATAACTAGGAATTGTGCTAGTAGCAACCAGGATTTGCGTCGCCCAACTCGATGGCTTAAAAAGGGAATGGGTACACGATCGACGAGAGGCGCCCAAACCCATTTAAAACCGTACATTAAACCAATCCAGGATAAGAACCCGATAGTTGTTCGATTAATACCTGCCTCACGTAACCAAAAACTTAATGTACCTAAAACGAGTAAGAGGGGTAGGCCAGCAGAAAAACCTAAGCCTAACATCCGCAGTGTGCGCCACTGGGTATATGTTTTAAGGATATTTCCCCAGCTTTTCTTTTGAGGATTTGTTGATTTTGAAACTTCTATTTTTTGCTCTTTGGCTTGGTTAATATCCAATCTTGTCATTTCGTGGAACATACCCTATAAATTGCTAAGCTACCGAATAAATTACTGAACCAATTTACTCTCTGACCGCCGTCTAAGACAACACGGTCGAGTATTGTAAGTCCAATTTGGTTGGCAAGCAATTCGAAGTCTGCGATCGTTAATACCCTTACATTGGGAGTGTCATACCAGTGGTAGGGTAGAGATTTCGAGACGGGCATCCGCCCCATTAGAACGTCAAGACGATGAGACCAATGAGCAAAATTCGGGAATGAAACAACACACTCTTTACCAACACGTGCCACCTCATGCAAAATTTTCTCAGTTTGATGGATAGTTTGTAATGTTTGAGAAAGTACCACAGTATCAAAACTTTTATCCTCAAATAATGCGAGTCCGCCTTCCAAGTCTTGCTGAATTACATTTAACCCTCGGGAGACGCATGCAAGTACACTTTGATCAGAAATCTCTACGCCATAAGTCTTTACCTGCTTAACTGCTTGGATAAACTCTAAAAATTCACCGTCACCACAGCCAACGTCAAGTAAGCTTGAGTGTGGCTTAATCCAATCAGCGATGGCGGAAAAATCAGCTCTAATCTTCGAGTTCATCATTTCTCCCGCTTAATTTGATCAAAATAGGCTTTGATTAATTGGTGATATCTTGGGTCATCCAATAGAAAAGCGTCGTGCCCGTGAGGTGCATCTATTTCAGCGTAAGAAACTTCTTTTTGATTGTCTAATAAGGCTTTCACAATCTCACGACTACGGGACGGTGCAAAACGCCAATCGGTGGTAAAACTTATCACTAAAAATTTCGCCAAAACCTGGCTTAATGCTTCATGCAGGTTGCCGTTAAAAGATTTTGCTGGGTCGAAGTAATCTAATACTCGTGTAATAAGTAGATAGGTATTCGCATCAAAGTACTCGGAAAATTTATCACCTTGATAACGTAAATAACTTTCAACTTCAAATTCAGTATCAAAACTAAATCGATAGTCTTGCGCTTCATTTGTTGCTCTCCTTAGCGTTCTACCGAATTTCTGAGCCATATCATCGTCAGATAAATAGGTAACATGACCTACCATCCTTGCAACTCTTAAACCGCGATTAGGAACCACTCCATGAGCATAAAAGTTCCCGCCATGAAAATCAGGATCGCTCATAATGGCACTTCTTGCAATTTGATTAAAAGCAATATTTTGCGCAGATAAATTTGCTGCAGAAGCAATAACTACGCAGTGCTCTAATCGTTCCGGGTACAAAATTGCCCAAGTTAGGGCTTGCATTCCGCCCAAACTACCGCCAATTACAGCAGCGAATTTTTTAATTTGGAAATGATTAGCGACACGCTCTTGCGTCTTAACCCAATCCTCTACTGTTAAGACCGGAAAAGTTGAGCCGTATGGCTTACCTGTACTAGGATCATTACTCATCGGACCGGTTGAACCAAAGCAAGAACCTAGATTATTTATACCAATCACAAAATAATCATTCGTATCAACGCACTTACCGGGGCCAATTAAGTTATCCCACCAGCCAACTTGACCTTTTTCATCCACACCAGCAACGTGATGAGAGGCATTCAGTGCATGACAGACTAGGATCGCATTAGAGCATTGTGCATTTAATGTGCCATAGGTTTCTACAACTAGCGTGTAGGGTCCAAACTCTGCCCCAGACTGAAGTTGAATTGGCTCAAGAAATTGTAGGTGGTGTAATTGGGTATTTAAACTACTCATACCATCAAGATGATGTTAAGCGATGGCAAGGCATGCTCCATCGGTGATTTCTTAAAGCCACTTCTTGCAAACCGATGCCAGTTACCAACCACAAAAGCCATGATCAAACTCGAACGACGACTAATTTCTTCTGGTTCCCAATTCAGGTTTTGTTGAGTTTGCAAAATTCTAAAAGACTGCTTTAAAGAAGCCTCAACGCGCTCTAAAAGTTGGTTAATCCGCTCTTGCAATCTAGCATCTTCTTGAAATAGGGAGTCGCCCAGTAATACTCTTGTCATCCCTGGGTTTTTTTCGGCGAAGGCCAGCAAAATAGAGGCAATTTCTTTAATCTGATGCATGCCATCTTCATCTCTTGTGATAATTTGATTGATGAGTCCGAAAATACTTTGTTCGATAAAAGCAATTAAGCCATCAAACATTTGCGCCTTACTAGCAAAATGCCGATAAAGTGCCGCTTCTGAAACTTGGATCTTAGCTGCTAAAGCTGAAGTAGTAACCCGATCGCCTTGTGGGTTTTCCAACATCTGTGCTAAAGCTTGTAATATTTGAATGCGTCTCTCACCCGGCTTTGGTCGTTTGCGAGCAATCGTTTCCTGATTTTCAACTGCCGAGTTTTCTATTGGTGACGTACTCATCTTAGTTCGATCTAATCATGGTTCCAAAAGCTTGTTCTGTCAAAATCTCTAATAAAAGTGAGTGCTCAATTCTACCGTCAATAATATGTACCGAGTTGACGCCACACCTTGCCGCATCTAAAGCTGAGGAAATTTTAGGTAGCATTCCACCTGAAATAGTACCATCCGCAAACAGCTCGTCAATCTCTTTTGCTGATAAATCGGTCAATAATTCCCCTTTACTATTCATTACTCCAGGAATATTTGTCATCATTACCAATTTTTCTGCATTCAGAATCTCAGCCATTTTTCCTGCAACAACATCCGCATTAATATTGTAAGCACGGCCATCTTCGCCAAATCCAATTGGGGATATGACAGGAATAAAGGCATCATCCTGCAAGGCTTTAACCACCGCTGGATTAATCGAGCTAATTTCACCTACAAAACCAATATCAATTTTCTTTAAAGGATCATCCTTATCAGCCATCCATAATTTTTTCGCTTTAATTAGACCGCCATCTTTGCCAGTTAAACCAACTGCTTGGCCACCAAACTGGTTAATCATCATTACGATATCTTGTTGAACTTCACCGCCCAACACCCACTCGACGACTTCCATCGTCTCATCATCTGTTACACGCATTCCTTGAATAAAGGTTCCTGCTTTACCAATTTTCTTTAATGCATCATCAATTTGGGGTCCACCGCCATGAACAACAACAGGATTCATGCCGACTAATTTTAATAAAATCACATCTCTGGCAAAGCCTTCTTTAAGACGCTCTTCCGTCATAGCGTTACCGCCGTATTTAATGACGATTGTCTTACCGTGATATTTTTTAATATACGGTAATGCCTCCGCCAATATTTCAGCCTTGAGAATAGGTGCGATGTCACTTAAAGTGAGTTGGGTTTTGTCCATGTTTTTTTAATTGGCGGTTATTTAGTGTTTCTTGAATTATTCTCTCATTTTAATAAGAATTTAATACATATTGCAGATTCTTTTTGATCACAACAGATTCTTTAGAGTACAAAACATCATTATTTAATCTTTAGCATCAATAAAATGGTAAATTATTATCATGCTTATTCGTGATCCATTATCTCGCGCCCGCAATCTCCTAGTTATTTCTACCATAACTTTAGCATTGTTATGGACGCAATTTTTGGGCTTAAGCCATTCGGTTCTTCACGGATACAAATCTGTAGTTGCTTTCTCAACTAGCGCGAGCTATCAAGAGTCTAAGGATTTACAGCTTGAACAAAGTCCTGTTGGAGCTTTCTCGGAGAGTAACTCATCTAATCCTTCGGTCAATCATCATTGTTAAGCTTGGGACGCCTGCACTTTAGCGCTTGCTGTACCCATCTCAAATCAAGTCTCTTTAGTCACAGCGCTCGTTTTTTTCTTCACGTCTCTTCTTAGTCAACGTGAGTTACACCAAAAACCCTACTGGAATTTTTTAAGTAGAGCACCCCCTTCAAACTCCTCCCAATAAATAATCCGTTGTTTGGTTTAATTTTTAATCCATGTTTGCATGGGGAGTTTTTATGTATTGTTTTAAAAGAATTTGTAGTTTTTCTTTGGTGTATTTCGTAGCGTCTATTAATCTAACCATCTGTCTAGCCCAAGATGTTTTGCCAAAGCAAAATCAAGCCCTTACAGAGTTAGAGGAAATCACGATTACCGGATCTCCGTCTAAACCTAATAACTCAGAGCTATCTATACCGATTGTTAATGTCTCCCAACAAAATACCAGCAACTTGGGTAATTTAATGAGCGGGGAATTAGGGGTCAGTAGTACCTCTTTTGGCAATAATGCTAGTCGTCCTGTTTTAAGAGGAATGTCAGGTAGTCGAGTCCCTATCTTACAAAACGGTATGAGTGCAGGCGACCTTTCTAGTCTTTCAGATGATCATGCGGTTAGCTCTGATCCTGTCTTTTTACAAAAAATACAAATCTTAAGAGGCAGTGAAGCTTTAAGATTTGGACCAGGCTCGACTGCTGGGTTAATTACCCTCGAAAATAACCGAATTGCGGAGGAGAGAACGATTAGTTCTTACACAGAGTTCCAATCTCAATATAACTTTCAAAATCAGGGTTATTTGGCTGGGGTCCTTACTGAAGGGGCTGTCGGTCAATGGTCGCTTCATTTTGACGGTGTTAAAAAATCAAGTAATGACTATGTCCGCCCAGATGGAATGACTCAAAATTATTCATCCCAGCAATTATCAGACCTTGGCTTTGGCGCCACTTTTCATCGTGATCAATCCTACACAGGGATTTCTTATGGTGAGTATCGAAATAATTATGGCATCCCCTCTGTCGAAGGCTCTTTTATTGATTTACTCCAAAAAAGACTAGACCTTGTCCATGTCATCAACAATCCAATAGCAGGATTTTCAAAGTTAGACCTGAAATATGCCTATACCAATTATCAGCATACTGAATTTTCAACAGACCACATTCCACAAACCAACTTCACAAATGTAGTTAATCAATTACGTATAGAAGCTTTTCATGACGTTTACGCAAACTGGCTTGGCTCTTTTGGGATTCAACTGCGAACAGGTCAATTAGGTGCGTTTGATTTAACTAGCGTCGGAAATTCGGCAGCAGTCATTCCAAAAACACAATCCAATAGTCTCGCAGTCTTTCTAGTTGAAAATACTTCTGTTGCCTCACTCGACTTTAAAACGGGCTTTCGATTCGAGAAAATCAACCAAAGTCCTGATAGCAGCATGGCCTATTCGGATCAACCACAATTCTCAAATTCCACCGTATATAACTCACCCATCAGGACAGATGTTCAAGAAAATTTATTATCTGCCTCTGGTAGTGCTTTTTGGAATTACACCGAGGGTT
>CAISYI010000147.1 GCA_903889595.1 uncultured beta proteobacterium | reverse complement strand
TGATACGCTTGAAGTCGTTGCATACTGTAATTATATACAGCATTTATTATTTTAACAAGATAGAAATGTCAAGGACAGACAGGCCGTCCGTGCTATTCATCCTCGCCCTGAACGGCGAGGTTTTCCGCACGATTGGATAAATCGTGTTGCGATGCAGGACACCCTGGCAATAGTGGGCCATTGGTTTAGGTGTTTTTAAGCCTTTAAGAACTTGGTTATTCATGTGTCATCTCCGTTTTATTTTTAATAAGTTAGCTTAATAGGTTTTAGCATCCAAGGCACTAGCCTTCTTTTCTAAAACCTAATAATGCTACTAGTTTTTTTATATTTACTTCCTCAAGTCTAATCGAATTTAGCTTGCAATGTATAGAGTATGTCCTCAAACTTTTCCGAAATGTATCATCTTCTATTGGTAATCCTAGGCTGCAATCGGATGTTCTAGGAGGAATTGACGCAAGGATAAATCAATCCGAGTTTGCCAACCATCACTAGTAGCTTTGAAAGTTTCAAGAACATCTGTTGAAAGTCTAATTGTTGTGATAATTTTCTTAGGTACTTTTTGTGGGCCACGTACACCTAGGTTTTTTTATAAAGATATTGGAGGGTCTTCAAGAGCAGATTTAAACCTAGTTAAATCTTCATAATCAAGTTCGCGTATTTCACCTAAATTATTTGTTATGGGCATTAATTTTTTCATAAAGGTACTTTACAAAGTGCTTTTAAAAGTGCTAATATAAGTGCATTGAAAGTTAAATAATATTTGGAAAAAACTAATGACTAATATGATTTTGAGTGATATGTCTGCTAGTGTCACGGAGCTCAAGAAAAATCCAATGCTTACGGTTGCAGCTGGAGAAGGATTGCCCGTTGCAATTTTAAATAGGAATGAACCAGTCTTTTATTGTGTTCCCGCGAAAGCCTATGAAGAGTTGATGGATTATTTGGAGGATTTAGAACTTAACGCAATCGCTGACTCTAGAAAAGGACAAGCAACCATTAGAGTGACTTTGGATGACCTATAAACTAGACTTTTATGATCAGGCCTTGAAAGAGTGGAA
Source organism: uncultured beta proteobacterium (assembly GCA_903889595.1). GTDB lineage: Bacteria > Pseudomonadota > Gammaproteobacteria > Burkholderiales > Burkholderiaceae > Polynucleobacter. The sequence continues at coordinate 3,513 of CAISYI010000147.1, read as the reverse complement.
GAATCTTGATGGTTCTGTTAAGCAGCAATTTAAACAAAAATTAGCAGAGCGCCTTGAAACACCGCATATCCCATCTGCAAAATTAAGAGATAGCATTGATCGATATAAGATAAAGTTTCGGGGCGTTGGCTATCGATTGGTATATGAAGTCAGAGACGAAATTGTTACAGTTTTGGTAGTAGCCGTTGGTAAGCGCGATAAGAGTGAAGTGTATGTAAAAGCCGGGCAACGATCAATGAATAAAGCTTTAAAGAAATAATAAATTTGTAGAATATTTCTCTAATTTTCAGAACTAAGACGATGCGAACTTGCAATCTAATTTTTTCATATAAGATGAAATTTTAGACGTTAAGACTTACTTTACGGGTAATATGCTGAGAGCTTTTGCTTCAAGAATGACGACCTCGGCGGCAGTTCTATCATTACCATAACTAATGTGAGTATTGCCGTCCTGAGATACCTCTCTAAGGATCAGTTTTTTTACCGTACTCTGCATTTTGGTGATATGGCTAAGAGCACGAATAAGCTCATTCTGTCACCATCTTCTAATACTTGTGACAAGTATTCAGACATGGCTTCTTTGCTATCTAAAAAAAATGTGATATCAAATGCTTTTAATTTAGGTGCTTGTTTCATTACTTAATTCTAACAACAATGATCAGTAATAAAAACTTTGTTATTGAAAGGATAATGACTTGGTAAGCTATTTACTTACCAAGTTCATTTATTGCAGAGTTAAAGTGATTGAGGATCAGCCCTCACCTCAATTACATCCCAGAATAATTAGGACCACCGCCACCTTCAGGAGTGACCCAAACAATATTTTGAGTAGGATCTTTGATGTCACAAGTTTTACAATGCACACAGTTTTGTGCATTGATTTGTAAACGCTCAATTCCTTCTGTATTGACATACTCATAGACACCAGCAGGACAGTATCTTGCTTCTAGTCCAGCATATTTTGCCAAATTTGTATTGACTGGCGTATCAATGTTTTTGAGCGTTAAATGCGCCGGCTGATTTTCTTCATGGTTCGTATTGGATAAGAAGACGGAAGATAGTCGATCAAAAGTAATCTTGCCGTCCGGTTTTGGATAGTCAATCGGCTGATGATATTCAGCATTCTCGATATAACGATGATCGGCTTGTTTGTTCTTCAAAGTCCACGGCATTTTGCCACCAAGCAATTTCTGCTCAATCCCAACCATCACCGTTCCAGTTAGTAAGCCTTTAGCCATCCAAGGTTTAAAGTTTCTGGCTTTCGACAATTCTTGATGTAACCAACTTTGCTTAAACTGCAGGGGATAGCTGGATAACTCATCTTGCGCGCGACCATCTTTGATTGCTTCAAAAGCAGCTTTAGCAGCTAACATACCCGATTTAATCGCACTGTGAGAGCCCTTGATCCGAGATGCATTTAAAAAGCCAGCATCACAGCCGACTAAAGCACCGCCCGGAAATACGACTTTAGGCAAACTCGTTAGACCACCTGCTGTAATCGCCCGAGCACCGTAGGAGAGGCGTTTGCCACCTTCAAAGAAAGGTTTAATGGCTGGGTGTAGTTTATACCGTTGAAACTCTTCAAATGGTGAGAGATAAGGATTCTTATACGATAAGCCAACGACCATACCAACTGCAACTTGATTGTTTTCTAAATGATATAAAAACGATCCACCGTAAGTATCGGATTTGAGTGGCCAACCTGCGGTGTGAACAACCAAGCCTGGCTGATGTTTGGCCGGATCAATTTCCCAAAGTTCTTTAATACCAATCGCATAGGTTTGCGGGGCAGAATTTTTATCTAACTGATATTTACTAATTAAGCGTTTACCTAAGTGACCACGCGCACCTTCTGCGAAGATAGTGTATTTGGCTCTGAGTTCCATCCCAATCTGAAAGTTCTCAGTTGCAACGCCGTCTTTACCAAGACCTTGGTTGCCTGTTGCTACACCAACTACACGTTGCTCATCATCATACAAAATCTCAGCAGCAGCAAAGCCAGGGAAAATTTCAACGCCAAGACCTTCAGCCTGCTCACCTAACCAGCGCGTCACGTTAGACAAACTAACAATGTAGTTGCCATGGTTCACAAAACAAGCAGGTAAGAGAAAATTAGGCGTTTTAATGCCCAAAGACTTGGTTAAGAATAAAAAACGATCTTCAGTTACCGGCGTATTGAGCGGGGCACCTAATTCTTGCCAATTCGGGAGTAATTCGGTTAAAGCAATCGGGTCCATGACCGCCCCAGAAAGCGTATGAGCACCAATTTCAGAGCCTTTTTCCAGAACACAGACAGAAATCTCTTGGTTATTTTGCTCTGCCAATTGCTTGAGATGAATCGCCGTTGCTAGCCCAGCAGGTCCGCCGCCGACAATCACGACATCGTAGTCCATTGACTCTCTAGGGCCATGGCTTGCTAAAAGTTCTTGATTGATTTTATTGAGGGTTGAATTACTAAGCATAAATATGTGGGGTGGCTAGTTGATTAACAGTGTAATTATGACATTTTCGGTGTACATTATCTTAAATTTTGAACTTTATCAAAAATACTGGTTTTAACAAAAAAATCATGCTCAGCTTCAATATAGAGTTCGATGCGTGGTTCATGATTTAAAGGAAATGGTAATGGCATATCAAATCGATTTAGATGGTAAGGTTGCTCTGATTACGGGGGCTTCGAGTGGACTTGGCGCGCAGTTTGCTAAAACCCTGTCAAAAGCAGGTGCGACCGTGGTGCTCGCAGCACGTAGGTTTGATCGTTTAGAGGCTTTAGAGCGTGAAATTATCCTCTCAGGTGGTAAGGCATATTGTGTCGGTTTAGATGTAACTGATACCAACTCGATTGAGACGCTCGTAAGTAATACCCTAAGCAAAGTTCCCCAAATTGATATTTTGGTCAATAATTCCGGGGTGTCTAGTACCCAAAAAATTGTCGATGTGACGCCTAAAGATTACGACTATGTGTTTGATACCAATACCCGTGGTGCCTTTTTTGTGGGCCAAGCGCTAGGGAAATATATGATTGAGCGGGCAAAAATTGCCTTAGATGCGAATAGTCCAGCACCAGCTCAACGCATTATCAATATCGCCTCCGTTGCTGGTTTAAAGGTTTTATCCCAAATTTCAACCTACTGTATGAGTAAAGCGGCGGTGATTCATATGACGCAGGCCATGGCGCTCGAATGGGGCAGATACGGTATTAATGTGAATGCCATCTGTCCTGGCTATATAGAAACTGAGATTAATGCGGAGCATTGGAAAACGGAATTAGGTAAAAAACTGATTCAAAAACTACCCCGTAAGCGGGTAGGACAAGCCAGTGATCTAGACGGTGTTTTGCTACTTTTAGCGAGTGAGCAGTCTGGCTTTATGAATGGTTCGATTATTTCAGCAGATGATGGCCTCGTTATAACTTAATTGGACGTCCAGAAAAAGCTAGGCATTTTAGGAAATGTTCGATAATGTACAAGTTTAGTAAATTTAAGAAAATCACAAGAAAAATCAATTAAGAGT